>NZ_JAWOUS010000011.1:0-165063 GCF_033339495.1 Vibrio sp. 2134-1 | reverse complement strand
AGTAGTTTTACAGGCAAAGCCGAAACGGATGATAACCACCTACTGAAGTAGGTGGTTTAGGGCTGAAAACAAAAAACGCCACCGAACTCGGTGGCGTTTTTTAGTCCTATATTTTTCCTGTCGATGCCTGTGGCAATAATCGCTTTTTCATTTTGCTAAATGGTTGAACCTTGTCATACAACCAGTTAAAACCAGTGGCATAAAATAGGAAGAAAACGAGGAAGCCGGCTTCCAGCATTAGAGCTTGAAGAAGCGTAATTTCTAAGAACCAGGCAATCACAGGTAGAGAGATAAAGATTAATCCTCCCTCGAAACCAATAGTGTGTCCAAGCCGCATCGCTAAACTTCGCTCAGCTCGATTGTCACCAAACCACTTATCAAAGTACAAGTTGTAGATGTAGTTCCATATCACGGTATACATGCTCAACCCGACCCCAACCAACGCAAGATCACTAGAGCCCTTTCCAGTGATCAATGAAGCCGCTGGTACAATAATCGCGAGTGCGATTAACTCAAAAAGTACTGCATGAAAAATTCGTTCGTTACGAGTCATATTTCTCTATCCAAATAGTTCTACTCAATGCTTAGAATTTTATCTATTATTTAGATAACCAAAAGTTAGATACCATCGGTTTAAGCGATATGTTTACCATCGAACAACTGCAAGCTTTTATTGCTACATCAGAAGCAGGATCATTTTCAGGAGCAGCTAGAAAACTGGGGCGAGCTCAATCTGTAGTGAGCCAGCACATCATGAATATGGAGATCGACTGTGGCGTTGAGCTTTTTGATCGATCAGGCAGGTACCCTAAATTAACTGAGAATGGCCTCGCGCTCGTACCTTATGCACAAGCAACAATCAGCCAACTCGACCGCCTAAACAATAGGGCATCACAGCTCTTTTCCACGCCAACGAACAAATTAGTCTTAGCTATTGATGAAGGGATTCCTCTGACTCGCTTGCCGGATGTGCTAAAGAAGTTAGAGCAACGCTTTCCACACTTACAAGTTGAATGCTTAACGGCATCAAGCCCTGATATCATTGAATTGGTTAAGTCGGAACGCGCCACGACTGGGATTATTTTGAGTGATTTACAAATGCCAAGACACATCGATTTCACCAATCTTGGCAATATTGCATTTGATGTCTATGTCTCTTCAACACATCCTTTAGCAAAGCAGCAAATCACTCACATTGATCAACTAAAACAACATCGTCAATTGGTCATACGATCCAAAAGTGCAGAGCCATGTGGTCTCAATCAAGCATTTAGCCCAGATATCTGGTACGCTGATAACTACTATATTTTGTTGGAATTGGCGAATAAAGGGTTTGGTTGGTGCTTTCTACCACAGCATTTAGTCGCGTATTCACCTAATACATTAAAAAAGGTTGGGGATGATTTCACAAAACTGGCTTGGCAAGTCAATGTTGACCTTATTCAGCACCAGAAATGGCATTCAGATCCCCTCCATCAACAAGCCAAAGCAGAACTGCTCAACCTATTCGGGCAGACATAAGTAAGTAGGAAGACCCAAATGGCAAATACATTGATCGTAGGTGCAGGCTGGCTCGGAACTCCGCTAGCAGAAACATTGATGAAAGATGGACACTATGTTGTCGTCACTCGTCGTAGCCAAACTCGATTAAAAGAGTTACCCACCTCATTAACTCACTCCGCATTGTTCGATTTCAATCAATTGAACGCCACAGCACGGCTAGATGAGCTGCTCAAACAGCATCAAATTACGCACGTTATCGGTGCTTTTCCTCCAGGATTTCGTAAAGGACGCGGTCAAGAATATGCCCAGCAATGGCAAATACTTGCCAACGCAGCTAAGCAAAACAACGTTGAAAAACTTCTCATGATCAGCTCTACCACGGTTTACCCTAACCTTGCTTCCGATATGGAAGAAGCTGACGCGTCACTCTCTTTAGCAGCCAAAAGCCCTTATTTCTCTGACAATGCACGTATTATGCTTCAAGCAGAGCAGCATGTTATCGACTCGAATATTAACTTTGTTATTCTACGTTGTAGCGGATTAATCGGGCCAGATAGACACCCATCTCGCTTTGCAGCAAGGCTTCAACAAGTTAGTCGTAAAGCACCAGCTAATATGCTTCATCAAGATGATGCTGTCTCGGCTGCGAAATTTGCCTTAGGCAATTTAAGCAACCAAGTCATTAACGTTACGACACCTCATACTGTCAGCAAGGCTGAGTTCTATCAAGCTGCCATAAACAAAATCGGAAGTGAGATACCTCTTCCACCCGTCACAGAGCAAGCTGACAAGCGTATTCTTGCTGACAAACTACTCTCACTTGGTTATCGATTTCACTTCAATTCAACTTTGGATGCGCTATGAGGCTCTATAGACATATAGAAACGCTTTGGGATTACATGCAACTCAAACATGAACTGAAACCTGCGGACTGTTTGTTTGTGATGTGCAGTAATGATGTGCGTGTAGCGGAGCACGCTGCCAAGCTCTACCACCAAAAGTTGGCACCTTTGATTGTATTTTCAGGGGGTGAAGGTCGCTTCACAGATGGACTGTTTGAAAAAAGCGAGGCAGAAACCTTTGCCGAGATTGCAAAGTTGTCGGGCGTTCCAAGTGAAGCAATTTTGCTCGAGACTAAATCCACAAACAGTGGAGAAAACGTTCGCTTTACTGAGCAACGATTAAAAGAGGAAGGAAAACAGTGTTCCTCGTTTATTCTGGTACAAAAACCGTTTATGGAGCGTAGAGCAATCGCGACATTTGAAAAACAGTGGCAGTCACCCTACACTCAGCTCCAAGTAAGCTCTGCGGCTCTTCCATTTTTTGAGTACATTAATGAAGACATGCCATTAATGATGGTGCTAGAAGCACTAATGGAAGATTTCTCTCGCGTGAAAAGCTATCCAGAGAAAGGATTTCAAACCGAGCAGAACATCCCTCTGCAAGTCGAATCTTCTTACCAGGCTTTACTCGAGCGATTTGGTTTTGACTTAGTCTAGCTTTTTCTAACCGACAAACAAAAAGCCACCAAGTACGGTGGCTTTTCTATATCAATACGGCTTATTTACCGAGCGCTTCTTTGTAATGTTGGCGGCATACGGAGACATACTTATCGTTACCGCCGATCGCAACTTGATCGCCTTCTTTAATTGCCACGCCGTGTTCATCGGTACGAATAACCATATTCGCTTTGCGGCCGCAATGGCAGATTGTTTTGAGCTCAACCAGCTTGTCTGCCCAAGATAATAGATACTTACTGCCTTCAAAAAGTTCGCCTAGAAAATCGGTGCGAAGGCCGTAACACAATACTGGAATATGCAACTTATCAACGACTTCAGTAAGTTGATAAACTTGTTCTTTCGACAAGAACTGACACTCATCAACAAGAATACAGTGACGTTTTTCAACCTCATTCAGATCTGCGATCTCTTGATACAAATTGGTATCCTGACGAAATAAATGTGCGTCAGATTGAAGACCAATACGAGAGCTCACTTTACCGACACCAAAACGATCATCTAGCGCAGCCGTAAAAATAACTGGCGTCATGCCGCGTTCTTGATAGTTGAAAGAGGATTGAAGAAGCGTTGTTGATTTACCCGCATTCATTGCTGAGTAATAGAAATACATCTGAGCCACAGAGCATTACCTAAAGTTAAAGTTTTAATTTATGGAAATGGAAAATAAAAGGGCTGAATTATCAGCCCTTTAAAAATGAAAATTCAATTACTTACGACGCCACGTTGTGCCTTCTGGACCATCTTCCAGAACAATGCCCATTTCGGTCAGCTTGTCACGAGCCATATCTGCATTCGCCCAATCTTTCGCAGCGCGAGAGTCATTACGCAGCTTGATCAGAGCTTCAATTTCAGCCACTTCATCATCGTTACCCGCATCACCTTTTAGGAAGGCTTCAGGATCTTGGTGAAGAATACCGATCACGTCAGCTAGTTCACGCATTAGCGCACCGAGTTCGCTCGCTTTCTCTAGGTTTTCTGTCTTCAGACGGTTAACTTCTCGCGCCATGTCGAACAGTACTGAGTAAGCTTCTGGTGTGTTGAAGTCATCGTTCATCGCTGCAGTGAAGCGAGATACGTATTCTTCACCACCAGCAGGCGCAGCGTTTAGGTCTAAACCACGTAGAGATGTGTACAGGCGCTCAAGCGAAGCACGTGCTTGGTTTAGGTTATCTTCGCTGTAGTTTAACTGGCTACGGTAATGACCAGACATTAGGAAGTAACGCACTGTTTCAGCATCGTAGTGACCAAGAACGTCACGGATAGTAAAGAAGTTACCTAGAGATTTAGACATCTTCTCACGGTCTACCATTACCATGCCGCTGTGCATCCATGTGTTCACGTATTGTGTATCGTGTGCACAGCATGATTGTGCGATTTCATTTTCGTGGTGTGGGAACTGAAGGTCAGAACCGCCGCCGTGAATGTCGAAGTGGTTACCTAGGATTGAAGAGTTCATTGCTGAACACTCTATGTGCCAACCTGGACGACCTGGACCCCATGGTGACTCCCACGTTGGTTCACCCGGCTTAGACATCTTCCAAAGTACAAAGTCTAGAGGGCTGCGTTTTGCTGTTTCGATATCAACGCGCGCGCCAGCTTGAAGCTGATCAAGGTCTTGCTTAGAAAGCTTGCCGTATTCGTTGAACTTACCCACTTCAAACATTACGTCACCGTTATCTGCAACGTATGCAAAACCGCGCTCGATTAGCTTCTCAACCAATTCGATGATTTCAGCAATAAACTGTGTCGCACGAGGTTCAACGTCCGGACGTTTCATGTTCAGCGCATCAAAATCAGCGTGCATTTCACCAATCAAACGCTCAGTCAATGAATCGCAAGACTCACCATTTTCTGCGGCACGTTTGATGATCTTATCGTCGATATCTGTGATGTTACGTACAAACGTCAGATCATAGCCCAAGTAGCGAAGGTAACGTGATACAACGTCAAAAGAGACAAAAGTGCGACCGTGACCAATGTGACAGAGATCGTAGATGGTAACTCCACAGACATACATACCGACTTTGCCAGCTGTAATTGGTTTGAATTCCTCTTTCTGTCTTGTGAGTGTGTTATATATCTTTAACATGATCTCTATCTATGATTGTGAATGAATAAAAGAAGATGAGTATATCAACTCCAACCTAGTTAGGTAATAGCAATTAACCGATAAAACGATAATCGGCTAAACTTCAAGCACAAAACGAAGAATTTCCTCTTCCTGAGTTTTTAAAGCACTAGAACTTAGGCTAGAATCTCGGGCTCAACACAACACAGTAAAGGAAAGTAGCATGATCACCCTTCACACTAATTTTGGTGACATCAAGATTCAACTAAACGAAGAGAAAGCGCCAGAGACAAGCGCAAACTTCCTTCAGTACTGCCGCGACGGTTTCTACGACAACACGCTTTTCCACCGTGTTATTGACGGCTTCATGATCCAAGGTGGTGGTATGGAGTCTGGTCTACGTGAAAAAGCGACTCGTGCACCTATCAAGAACGAAGCAAACAACGGCCTTAGCAACAAAGTGGGTACACTTGCTATGGCACGTACTATGGAGCCGCATTCAGCAAGCTCTCAGTTCTTCATCAACGTAAACAACAACACGTTCCTAGACTTCCGTAGCGAAAGCCTAGACGGTTGGGGTTACTGTGTGTTCGGTGAAGTAATCGAAGGCATGGACATCGTAAATAAGATCAAAGGCGTTAGCACTGGTTCTTACGGCATGCACCAAGACGTACCTCTAGAAGACGTAGTAATCACTGGTACAACAATTGAAGAGTAATTCTTAGTAATTATTTTTAAAAGATAAGTTAATGGGGAGGCATAGCTTCCCCTTATTTCTATGACGACATTATTTATTTCCGATCTTCACCTTACCCCATCACGTCCTGATATCACGGAATGTTTTGTGACGTTCATGCGAACAGAAGCAACAAAAGCTGATGCACTTTATGTACTCGGCGATCTGTTTGAATTCTGGATTGGTGACGATGACAACACCCCTTTTGCAGACCAAATCCGTGCAGAATTTAAAGCACTGACGGATGCGGGTGTGCCAACTTTTTTCATCCAAGGCAATCGAGATTTTTTACTCGGCAAACGCTTTTGCAAAGAAACCGGTATGACATTACTCGACGATGTCTGCACGATTGATCTTTATGGTCAAAAAGCCGTAATCCTACATGGCGATACGCTCTGCATTGACGATGTGAAATACCAAGAGTTTAGAAAAACCGTTCACAAGCCATGGCTACAATGGTTGTTTAACCGTATTCCTTGGTTCATTAAGAAGAAAATTGTCTCAAAAGTTCAATCCGATATTCGTGATGATAAAATGAGCAAGTCATTAGATATCATGGACGTCAACCAAAATGAGGTCGAGAAAGTGATGTCTCAGAACTGCGTCAACTTAATGATTCATGGTCACACGCATCGCCCGAACACACATTTTTTTGACGTCGATGGCGTTAAAAAGACCCGAATTGTTTTAGGGGATTGGTATACGCAAGGCTCAGTTTTAAAAGTAAATTCTGATAGTTTTGACCTACAAACGAGACCGTTCATACAGAATTTGCGTTAAGCATGTAGAGCGTGTAGAAGATTCACGCTCAAGTCGTAGATATTTTGTAAAAAATCGCTATTATCATAATACTAAGTTAAACAGAACGAAGTACCTAATTGAAGTATTCTTACGTAGCTCGCCAACCGATTCTGGATAGAGAAAAACGAACCATAGGTTACGAACTCCTCTTTCGAGACGGCCCTAAAAATACCTTCCCTGAAGTAGAACCAGAGCTGGCTACTAGTCGACTGCTATCCGATCATTTTTTGTCGACGCATTACAACACATTAGGAAACAAACTTGGCTTTGTTAACTTTCCGCATCAAAGCTTGGTGAACTTGGTCCCAACTTTGTTCCCTAAAGAATCTCTCGTCATTGAAGTCCTTGAAGACTGCGAACCGACAGAAGAACTGTTAGAAGCCATCAAGCATCTTCATGAGTGCGGATACAAAATTGCTCTGGATGATTTTGTTCCGACGAAAGCTTGGAAGCGTTTTCTTCCATACGTTTCCATGATCAAGTTTGATATTAGACTTGTGCCGATTAAGAAAGCTGCCATTTTTATTCAGGCGTTGAGCCCATTTAAAATCGACTTTCTTGCGGAAAAGGTAGAGACCTATGAAGAGTTTGAGCAAGCTCTAGAAGCCGGTTTTAACTATTTTCAAGGGTATTTTTTTAGCAAACCTGAGATGATCCAGAAAAAACGGTTGAACCCCGCGTTTCTTACCGTCATCCAACTTTGTAAAGAGATTGCTGATAAGCCCATCGACTTCAATGAGGTTGAACGTCTGTTTTCGATTGATGTGACGCTGTCATACAAGCTGCTTACTTACGTTAATTCAGGCTATACATTAACGACCAAGATTAAGTCGTTCAGACAAGCGCTTATTTATCTGGGTGAAGAGCGACTACGACGCTTTATTTCCTTAGTTGCAATTGCGTCCGTTCAAGAAGATAAACCTGACTCTCTTTACTCTTTAGCGATTCAGCGTGCACGAATGTGTGAACTGCTACTTAGTCAAATGAACACTAGGTATGACCCTGGGCAGGCTTTTTTGACAGGCATGTTTTCTTTACTCGGATCTTTGCTCGATCAACCGCTCTCGGATGTCATTGAAGATATCCCCGTTGACGAAGATATAAAACTCGCATTAACCAGTCGAAAAGGCGTACTTGGTCACTTACTTTCGATGACGATCGCCTATGAACAAGCGGACTGGGAGTTAGCCGAGCGATATTGCACCGTTCTTAAATTAACCGAACCTCAATTAGCGGACGCTTTTAATCAATCGACGGAATGGGCTCAAGAACTGCTGTCTCAAACGCCCTAAATCGCTATAATGCCTCACCCCCAGCCTCGCAATTGTGAGGTTGTTTGTTTTTACCGCTTAATTAATCGAGATTTCATTTTATGGCTTCTTCTTGCCCTTGCGGATCTAACCGCACCTACCAACAGTGTTGTGAAATGGCCCACAACAACCATGCTGACGTCACCACTCCAGAGCAGTTAATGCGCTCTCGTTACAGTGCGCATGTGTTAGGTCTAGTCGATTACGTGGTGAACACGTACCACCCAAGCTGTAATGCAGAAGAGCAACGTGAAGGCATTGCCCAATCTATCGACAGCGATTGGTGCAAACTTGAAGTTGTAAAAACAGAAGCTGGCAGTAATGACAATGAAGGCTTTGTCGAATTTAGCGCTTATTTTGATGAAGACGGCAAGCGCTACTGTATGACAGAGCGTTCTCGCTTTGTAAAAGAAAATGGGCTTTGGTACTACATTGACGGCACATTTCCTGAAGAAGAGCCAGAACAAGATCCACGCTTAAACCAGCCAGTAAGTAGCCTAAAAGTAGGTCGTAACGACCCGTGTATCTGTGGAAGCGGTAAGAAATTTAAGAAGTGTTGTGGGTAAGATCATCCACTCCTAGCTTATTGAGCTCTCTTTAATGAAATTCCTGATCTCGCCTAGGCTCGTTGGAGTGACGTGAATATATGTACCTGTTTGAAGTAAATAACTCTACTGCAAGCACCATTAGAAAATATACCGTCATTCTGAACAGCGAGGAACGAGTGTGATTCAGAATCTAATCGCTACTAGCACTGTTGCCGGTTTTTACCCCGAATCAAGAACACTAAATTAAAAAAGCCCCTAGGCTCGAGAGCATAGGGGCTTTCACTTATCTATAGCAAGCTTACTTATGACGCTCTTTCAGTTTGTTCACTACGTCATTCATCGATAAGCCTTGGTCTTGAAGCAATACCAGCAAGTGGTAAACCAAGTCTGCTGATTCACACACTAGCTCCGCCTTATCACCCGACGTCGCCGCAAGCGCGACTTCAACGCCTTCTTCGCCCACTTTTTGCGAAATACGCTTGGTGCCACGGGCATAAAGACTGGCAGTATAAGAGGAATCTGGGTCGGCACTTTTGCGGGCAGCCAATAGCTGCTCAAGTTGATGAAGCCACACCATTTGTGACTCCTCTTGAGGGTCCACATCCCAGCAAGTTGTGTTACCCAGGTGACACGTAGGGCCAATGGGATTAACTTTCACCAGTAGCGTATCGTTGTCGCAATCGAGCTGCATGTTCACCAATTGCAATACGTTGCCAGAAGTCTCACCTTTCGTCCAAAGACGCTGCTTGGTACGAGAGAAAAACGTCACTTGACCAGTTTCGCCCGTTTTTGCCAACGCATCTTGGTTCATGTAACCCATCATCAGCACTTGGCTTGATTGGAAATCTTGTACGATGGCAGGTACCAGACCATCCACCTTTTCCCAGTTGATTCGCTCAGCTAGCGAACTTACTTCGGCGGCTTTCACACTCATAGTCGTACCTCAATGCCTTGTTGTTTCAAATACTGCTTTAGTTCACCAATATTGATGACTTGCTTGTGGAATACCGATGCGGCAAGCGCGCCATCCACATTTGCTTTTTGGTAGGCTTCTGCGAAGTGCTCCATGGCACCTGCACCACCCGATGCAATCAATGGCACGTTACACACTTCACGCACCATATTAAGTTGTTCAATATCGTAGCCGTTACGTACGCCGTCTTGGTTCATCATGTTCAGTACGATTTCACCAGCGCCGCGTTTTTGTACTTCTTGCACCCAATCACGCGTTTCCCATTGAGTTGCTTTGGTGCGTTCTTCATCGCCAGTAAACTGGTAAACCTGATACTTGCCGGTCTCTTTGTCGTAGTATGAATCGATACCAACGACGATACATTGCACACCAAACTTATCAGCAAGGTCAGTAATCAATTGCGGGTTCGCCAAGGCAGGTGAGTTGATAGACACTTTGTCTGCACCAAACTCAAGAATGCGCGCCGCGTCTTCCGCTGATTTAATACCACCAGCCACACAGAAAGGAATATCAATCACTTCAGCAACGCGAGCGACCCAACTTTTATCGACGACACGACCATCACTTGAAGCAGTAATATCGTAGAACACAAGCTCGTCTGCGCCCTCTTCCGCATAACGCTGTGCCAGAGGAACGATGTCGCCAATGATCTCGTGATTACGGAACTGAACGCCCTTTACCACTTGTCCATCACGGACATCAAGACATGGAATTATTCGCTTTGCCAGCATGCAAATGCCTCCTCTGCTGTGAACTTACCATCTAACAGCGCACGACCAACAATCACACCAGTCACACCACTGCCTTTTAGCGCTTCGATATCTGCTAATGAGCCAATGCCGCCTGAAGATTGAAACTGCACTTGTGGATACTGTTTACATAGGTCGACATAAAGCTCTACGTTTGAGCCCTCTAGCGTACCGTCACGAGAAATGTCCGTACAAAGCACATGCTGCAAACCTACCGTTAAATAATCGTTGATCAGAGCTTCGATGGTCACGCCTGAGTCTTCTTGCCAACCAGAAATCGCTACTTTACGTGTGCCGTCTTGATCGATGTTGATGTCTAGCGCGAGAACGATTTTCTCTGCACCGTATTTTTCCATCCAACCTTTCACAAGCTCTGGCTGTTTTACTGCTGTTGAGCCAACGACAACACGCTGAGCCCCCGCTTCTAGCAGATCAATCACGTCTTGCTCTGTGCGCACTCCGCCACCGATTTGGATGTTCGCTGGCGTGCTTGCTAGTAGCTTTGCAATTAAATCAAGTTGACGTGCTGTCGTGTCTTTCGCGCCAGTTAAATCCACCAAGTGCAGCCAGTTAGCACCAGCTTGGTGGTACAAGTTGAACTGCTCTGCTGGGTCGACTTTGTACTCAGTTACTTGGCCGTAATCACCTTGATAAAGGCGAACCACCTGTCCTTCAATTAAATCAAGAGCTGGAATAATCACACTAAATCCCTTTTATAATTCTAAGAAGTTTTGAATAAGCTTCGCGCCCGCTTTTGAAGAACGCTCAGGGTGGAATTGCACGCCGTAGTAGTTACCGCTTTGTACTGCTGCTGTGAACGGGTTGCCGTACTCGCATTGAGCAATCGTGTAATCCCCAACAGGCATTGCAAAGCTGTGCACGAAGTAGAAATGCTCACCTTCTTCAATATCTTTGAAAAGTGGATTACCTGCTTTTGCAGAGACCGTGTTCCACCCCATATGCGGCAACGGCAAATCGCCAGTTTGTAGTAGCTTCACTTCGCCATCACAAAGTCCAAGACACTCAACTAACTCGTCGGCTTTCTGGCCTTTCTCTTGAGACACTTTGCCCAACAGTTGCATGCCTAAACAGATACCTAACAGCGGCTTTTCTACCTGTTTTACCAAGCTGATCAGATCGCGCTCTTCTAGGTTCTTCATCGCTTCGCTGGCGGTTCCCACACCCGGTAGGAATAGCTTATCTGCGGATAATACGACTTGCGGATCTTTTGAAATCGTTACGTCATAGCCTAGGCGTTCAATGGCAAACTTCACCGAAGAAACGTTGGCACAGCCAGTATCGATAATGACAACTTTCTGTTCTGTCACTGTTTTTCTCCTTGCTAACGTTAGCCTTAAAGCACGCCTTTACTACTTGGTAGCTCAGTGCCTTCTACTTTGATTGCTTGGCGTAACGTACGACCAAACGCTTTAAATAGGCTTTCAATGATGTGGTGATCATTGTTGCCCGCAGAAGAAAGGTGCAACGTACATGCTAATGTGTCAGTCAGAGAGCGGAAGAAGTGAACTACCATCTCTGTTGAAAGATCACCCACTTGCTCACGGCTGAATTGCGCGTCGAACTTAAGATAAGGACGACCTGATAGGTCTAGTGCGCATTGCGCCAAACACTCATCCATTGGCAAACTAAAGCCAAAGCGACCAATACCACGCTTGTCACCCAGTGCTTCTTTCAACGCTTGACCCAACGCAAGAGCGGTATCTTCTACTGTGTGGTGATCATCAATGTGCAGGTCACCTTCCACTTTGCACACCATCTGGAACCCGCCGTGCGTCGCGATTTGATCCAGCATGTGGTCAAAAAAGCCAAGACCTGTGGAAATATCGTTACCGCCTTGCTCGTCAAGATTAACGAATACTTTGATGTCCGTTTCTTTTGTGGTGCGAACCACTTCAGCAACGCGTGCCTTCACCGTGAGATCTTTCAGGATCTGTTTCCAACCCATGGTTTCTGGGTTGTATTGAATGCCACGAATTGCCATGTTTTCTGCAAGTTGAAGATCAGTTTGACGATCGCCAATCACAACAGAATTTTGGAAATCCACTTTGCCACCTTGAAGGTACTCTTTTACCAAGCCCAATTTAGGCTTACGGCAAGAGCAGTTATCTTCATCAAAGTGAGGACAAATCAGCACATCATCAAACTTCACACCTTGAGATTCAAAGATCTCCATCATCATGTTGTGTGGTGCATCAAAATCTTCTTGTGGGTAGCTGTCGGTACCCAAACCATCTTGGTTCGTGACCATCACTAGACGGTATCCTGCATCCTGCAACGACAGCAGGCTTGGGATAACAAATGGTTCTAGTTTTAGCTTATCTAAACGGTCTACTTGAAAATCAATCGGCGGCTCAACAATTAAGGTGCCATCACGGTCGATAAAAAGGATTTTTTGTTGTTTGCTCACTCGAACTTCCTTATTGATATTCTTTTGGCGCTCCCGCTATTGAGCGAGAGCGATAAATTCTGTCTCTATTTATGCGTAGTAGTTTCTGATAAATCCAAGCGTTTTTTCGCACTCGTCACGGTTACCCACACTGATACGCACACAGTTTTCAATTGGCGAGTTACGCAAAATAATGCCCGTATCCCAAGCCGCTTTGAAAAGGTCATCGCCATCTGGGAATTTCACCAATAGGTAGTTCCCCCACCCTTCAAACACTTCCAAACCCGGAATCATTGAAAGGCCAACTTGCAAGTAAGCACGGTTTGCATTCAAATCGAGAACTTGAAACTTCGCTCGTGCTAAACCAGCTTCCGAAAGCGCCTGAGTCGCAATTTCTGCCACTGGAACTGGGACTGGGTAAGGTGCGATAACTTTAAGAAGTACATTAATAAGCTCTTCGTTCGCAAGCGTAAATCCACAACGCAGACCTGCAAGCGCAAAAGCTTTCGACAGAGTACGCAGAATCGCAAGATTCGGGTATTGCGCCAGTAGGTCTACCGTTGACGCTTCTGGACAAAAATCGATGTACGCTTCATCCATCACCACGATTGCACGGTCTTTTGTCATCTCAAGCAGAGACACAATGTCCTCACGCTTAACCAAGTTACCCGTTGGGTTGTTTGGCGAACATACAAAAACCAGTTTCACGTTATCCAGATTAGCTTCGATGCCTGCAAGGTCTAGTTGCCAATCTGACGTTAGCGGCACGGTTTTGCGCTCTACACCGATGGTTTCTGCACTGATGGCGTACATACCGTAAGTTGGTGGGCAGTAAAGAATCGCATCTTCACCCGGCTCACAGAATGCACGAATTAATAACTCAATACCTTCGTCTGCGCCGCGAGAAGTCAGTGTTTGTTCTGGTTTAACACCCGCATACGCTGCGTAAGCGGAAATCAGTTCTTTCGGTTGGCATTCGCTGTAACGATTAAGACGAGCAAAGTCTGTTTTGTATTCATTGTTAAATGGTGATTCGTTGGCATTTAGCCATACGTCACCCGTACCACCGATTCGGCGAGCCGACATATAAGGGGTAAGCTGTTGGACTTGCTTACGCGCTAGCTTTTCCATCTCATTACTCTCTTATTCTTTCTTACTTGCTAATTTTTCTACGCGGATAGTAACAGCACGTTTGTGAGCGTCCAGACCTTCTGCTTCAGCCATCGTGACTACCGTTGGTGCAAGGTTCTTTAAACCATCAGCAGAAAGCTCCTGAACCGTCATTCGTTTAGAGAAATCCGCCAAACCTAAGCTTGAATAAGTACGTGTGTAACCATAAGTAGGAAGGACGTGGTTAGTCCCCGATGCGTAATCTCCCGCAGATTCAGGCGACCAATCCCCAAGGAAGATAGAGCCTGCATTATCAAGTAGAGGTAGAAGCTCACGAGGGTTCTTAGTCTGAACAATCAAGTGCTCAGGACCGTAGTAATTGGAAATAGAAACTGACTGCGTCATCGACTCGGAAATAATGATCAAGCTTGATGCCAGAGCCTTTTCTGCGATGTCTGCACGAGATAGCTCCTTAAGCTGACGTTGAACCGCATCCGTCACTTGATCCGCAATCACAGGAGAAGGAGTCACCAATACCACTTGAGAATCAGGACCGTGTTCTGCTTGGCTCAAAAGATCCGCAGCGATAAAGTCTGCATCTGCGGTTTCATCTGCAATCACTAACACTTCTGATGGCCCTGCTGGCATATCAATCGCAGCACCGCGGAAATCATTGCTAACCTGTCGTTTTGCTTCGGTCACGTAAGCGTTGCCCGGACCAAAGATCTTATCTACTTTCGATACAGTCTCGGTGCCATAAGCCATTGCAGCAACTGCTTGGCCACCACCGACGTTGTACACTTCATCAATGCCACACAGTTTCGCGACATAAAGGATCTCATCTGCGATTGGCGGTGGAGAACAAAGAACGACTTTACGACAACCTGCAATTTTTGCAGGAACGCCGAGCATCAAAACAGTCGATGGCAAAGGCGCACTGCCACCAGGAATGTACAAACCCACTTTTTGAATTGGGCGTGTTACTTGTTCACAAAGGACACCTGGCTGCGTTTCCACCTTGATCGGTTGCGGCTTTTGCGCTTTGTGGAACTTAGAAATATTGGCGTAAGCTTGCTCTAGTGCGCTCTTCATTGACTCTGACAAACGCTCTGACGCTGCCTTAATTTCCTGAGAAGAAACACGAATGGATTCAGGCTTAACACGGTCAAACTTTTCGGTCAGCTCAATAAGAGCAGAGTCACCTTCTTCTCGAACTTTAGCAATAACTTCGGCCACAGCAGTGGTGATATTGGCACCTTCTGCAATAGCAGGGCGCTCCAAAATAGAGTCTTGCTGATTCTCACTTAATGATTGCCAAACGACTGTTCTCATGATGCTTACTCCATCATTTTTTCAATTGGTAGAACGAGAATTGAACTTGCGCCCAACTCTTTCAGCTGTTCCATTGTTTCCCAGAACAGGTTTTCAGAACTCACTAAGTGAACAGCCATTTTCTGCTTATCTGCAGAAAGAGGAAGAACAGTTGGGTCTTCAGCACCTGGCAGTAGTGCTTTAATTTGATCTAACTTCTCTGCTGGGGCGTGAAGCATAATGTACTTAGATTCTTTTGCTTGTTGTACGCCTTGCATGCGAGTTAACAGCTTTTCGATTAGCGCCACTTTGTCTGCGTCGAACTCACCTGTGCGTTGAATCAATGTCGCTTTTGATTTGAAGATAATTTCAGCTTCTTTAAGGCCGTTCGCTTCCAGTGTTGCACCTGTAGAAACCAAATCAGCGATAGCATCAGCGAGACCCGCGCGAGGCGCAACTTCTACAGAGCCTGTCAGCATACATGTAGAGAATGGAACGCCGGCTTCATCCATGTACGCTTTTAGAAGTTGAGGATACGTTGTAGCAATACGCTTGCCAGCTAAGTCTTGTGGACCGTTGTACTCTTCGTCCTTGTCGATTGCGATAGATAAACGACAGCCACCAAAATCAAGTCGACGAAGCTGAACAAACTCGCAGGGTTCACCTAATGCTTTGCGGTCAAGGCGAACTTCTTCTAGTTCATTTTCGCCAATAAAGCCAAGGTCAACCACGCCATCCATAATTAAACCTGGGATGTCGTCATCACGAACCAAGAGTAAATCAATTGGCATATTTTCAGAATGGACAACTAAACGCTCGCCCATTACGTTGAACTTTACGCCGCACTGTTTTAGTAGAGCTTGACTCTCTTTGCTAAGACGACCTTTTTTCTGAATTGCGATTCTTAAACGTTGTGTTTGCATTGCTTTGTCCCTATGCAAGATTTTGATATCTAAGTATTTTTCAAACTAATAAAACTAAAAAACCCTCGGGAGATTGAAGTCTCCCGAGGGTTTAAAATCTGCTTTTACTTTGATTTTACCTCCGGGAGTTTCCTGCCTCCCGGGTATGCGTACATCGCCCGAAAGACTAGATTGGGTGATGATGGTGATGAATGTTCATTACAAAATTACGCATACTTATTTAAGGCTCTTTTTGAGTTGCTTTGTTAGTAACCACACTAACTAAGGATTCTATATTTTTCAATACTCAATTGAATATTTTCTAAATATTTTTCACAAGACATTGATTTAAATGAAATTAAATTCTTTTCCATATTGAATACTCTGGTAGAAAGAGCACCTCCAATCAGCTCTACTCTGACGAAGAAAGCGAAGAATAGTATGAATATTCACCAAAACAACTATTTAGACCGTACCCAACCCATTAATTGACACTTTTCTCAATAAAGAGACAGCAACTCACGTTTGAGACAAGTCATTCAAAACTATTATTAGAGCGGGGCAAAAAATAGTGATTAACAATGAAACTGCGTAACGGTAGTAATAAACAAGCTGTAGATTTCGACGATACGGCACTATACCCGTTGATCGGCAATAGTGCCTGTATCCAAGAACTTCGTACTGCAATACAAAAGTACGCTCAATGTGATGCTGAAGTCCTCATTCAGGGTGAAACTGGTGTTGGGAAAGGTCTTTGCGCTCGCCTTATTCATCAATTGTCGAACAGACACTCAGCACCTTTTGTGGAAGTCAACTGTGGAGCCATTCCGAGTGGTCTTATTGCATCCGAGCTTTTCGGCCATGAAAAAGGAGCATTTACAGGCGCAATCTCAGAGCGTATAGGTTTTATTCAAAAGGCACATAAAGGCACCCTATTTCTTGATGAAATTGGTGACATGCCACCAGACCTACAAATCCACCTCCTTCACTTTTTGGAGAGTAAACAAATCCATAAAGTCGGAGCGGATAAATTCATTGACGTGGACTGTAGGGTCATTGCAGCAAGCCACGTGGATTTGAAAAATGAGGTCGTACAAGGAGGATTTCGTGAAGATCTATTCTATCGGCTTAATATATTGCCATTAACTATCCCTCCACTGAGAAAGCGTGGAAAAGACATTATTATTTTATCTGAACACTTCCTAGCAGATCTGTCTCATGGTCAGGTACAAAAAATGTCTGATAAGGTAAAAGCCAAACTCCTCAAACATCGTTGGCCAGGCAACGTAAGAGAACTGCGTAATGTCATCCAACGAGCAATTGTGATGTGTGAAGATCACACGCTTCTCGTCGCTGACTTGGGCCTTGATAACAATGAGAGGCAATTGCTCCCTTCTGTGGACCAAATTGATCTCGACTACCTACTGCAAGCTATCGAAGAAAATAAACACAATATGAGTGCGGCTGCACGTCACCTCGGCATTTCAAGAACAACGCTTTATCGATTAATAAAGAAATACAACTTAAATGTTTAAATACTGTATAGGTGTAACGTAACACTGTGTAACAGGTAACTCTTTAGATATCATTTAGTTAACTCTGCATCGCAACCATGCGGATTTTTCTGTATTAAAAATCAAAAGCTTAAAATGGGCATAGTCTTTGCTAAGAACTAAGAAGAAGATGGATTGCTTTTCCATTACAGCCCATCAAGGAGAGCTCGGTACACAAACAATTCGCTCTTAACACGAGACTTTTATCCCCAAAAACGCGATTGCCCCCCTCACCTAAGTCGCGTTAAAAAAAAGCTCCGCTAAATTAGCGGAGCTTCCCTCTGTAACGAATCTATTCAAAACAACTTACGCACTCTGGCAAGACGCTATTTTAGACTTTGAAAGCCATGACAAAATAGCGCAAACGATAACGAATGTTATCGACGCTGCAATGAACGAGAACGCAATTGAAGCAGTCATACCAAGGGCAATAAAGCCGACGCATGAAACAAGCGCGACTGATAATGCATAAGGTAGCTGTGTTGATACGTGATCAATGTGGTTACAACGTGCACCCGTCGATGACAGGATAGTCGTATCTGAGATTGGTGAACAATGGTCACCGAATACCGCACCAGCTAAAACCGCACTCAGCATCGGTAGCATTAGCGCTACGTCTGTTGCGCCAGCCATGTCTCCAGCGATTGGAAGCATGATGCCGAACGTACCCCATGAAGTACCTGTTGAGAACGCCATCAGGCCAGACAACAAGAATAGGATAACTGGGAGCCAATGAGGGTTAATATTGCCCTGCGCCATTGTCGAAAGGTAAGTACCTGTCTTCATATCACCGATAACAGAACCAATGGTCCAGGCAAATACTAAGATTAGAATCGCACCAAACATAGACTTAGCACCAATCCAAAGTGTACGTGCGATCTCAGCCATTGGTAGACCTTGCTTCACAACAGTAAACAGTGCAACTGCTAAGCCAAGCAAGCTACCGTAGATTAGTGATGTACCTACATCTGTATTTTCAAAAGCACCAAGAAGCGCAAACTCCTTACCATCAGCAGCCAATGCTTGGCCACCCGTGTAAAGCATTGAAGCGATAGTCGCGATAATCAGCGTCACGATAGGAAATATCAAATCTGACACTTTACCCTTTTCACTTTCACGGATATCTAGCTCTTCATTTAGGTCATGCGCTTCTTGCGAGTCATTTTCTTTGTCTTTATCAAAGCCACGACCTTGCGATGCAGAGATCTCATGCTCACGCATTTTACCAATATCAAGACCAAACCACGCAACAGCGAACACCATTAGCAGCGCAAAAACGGCGTAGAAGTTCATTGGGATAAGACGAACATATGCGCCAAGAGCCGAATACTCTGTGATCCCATGTGAGACTAAGATTCCGCCAATAATAGTAATAATGTAAGCACCCCAGCTAGAAGCAGGCATAATTACACACATTGGAGCAGCGGTTGAGTCTAGAATGTACGCAAGCTTAGCGCGAGACACATAAAAGCGATCGGTTACTGGGCGAGAGATCGCACCAACAGCAAGGCTATTAAAGTAATCATCGACAAAAATGAATACGCCTAAAAAGGCGGCAAGAAGTTTGGAGCCGCGTTTACTCTTCACTCGAGATTGTGCCCATTCAGCAAAAGCACGAGTACCGCCAGATAGCGTTAATAAAGCTGTTGTCATACCTAATAAGATTAGGAAACCAACAATGCTCATGTTCCAAGTGTTAATTCCGCCATCTTCAATAAAGACAGAAGAAACTTGAGAACTGACGTAACCTGCGGTGTCGCTGATAGACCAGCTATTAAGTAGCACCGCACCTAGCACGATACCTACACCCAAGGAAATTAATACACGTCGAGTCAAAATCGCCAAAGTCAAAGCGACAATAGGTGGCAATAATGAAACAGGAGAACTAGAAAAATCTATTAAATTCATGATCTTCAAAAACCAAAGTTTGGCTAGAGATCTACTGCAGACAAGTCACGTAGCATACGATACGTGCTCATGTTGAACTTAGCGACAGGGAAGCGAACACTCCACCCAACCCTACAGTAGCGCTCCATAGTTTAATGTGAATATATACTATGGCAGTGTTGTTCCTTTCAGATACAACCCCAGCAAGTAACTTTGATGAGTTACTTACTTCGGCAATCTTCGCCTTCCACTATTACTCATTGGCATCACCCCAATAATAGCTACTCTTCGAGACCGCGCCTCTACGGCAACAACAAACAATTAACCACTAACTGTACAAATTAACAACAAATTGTCTGCAATATTGCATCAGGTGGCAGCCATTGTACTTATGATGAGAGTCAATGCAACACATCAAACTAAATTAAACAAATAAATAATGACTGAGATAATTTATAAACCTTGCCTACTTCCATAAGTTTTGTGCAACTGAAATCACATCAATCATGTTATTTATGAAACATTATTACTACCTTAGAAATATCATGGTTTATCTTATATCAATAAATTAAGGATATATGACACACCATTAAAGATGGATGCTTCATATTTTTAAGTAATAACTCAAATTTTTTTATAAAAAACCAAGCTGTCACTCTCTCTATACAATAATGATTGTTGATTTTAGTTCTCATCTAATAATGATTTATTTCGAGTGTAATAATATTAATTGCTTTAAAAAATAGTCAAATTTAAACAAAATCTTGATTTAGCATTTGCACATAAGGAAAAGATAAAGTTAAATATAAGGACTCTTTGTTTATTTATAGATTGGCATTATTTAATCGTAACGATAAAAAGTGCCCAACACATTAACCTTTTAATAGGAATCGTTATGTCAGAGCTGACTAAAACCCTTCTAAATATCCGTAGCCTTCGTGCATTTTCTCGTGAGCTGACTCTAGAACAATTGGAAGAAGCTCTAGATAAACTCACTACTGTCGTAGATGAGCGTCGTGAAGCAGAAGAAGCAGAACGCGCAGCACAAGCAGAGCAAGAAGCTAAGCTTGCAGAGATTGCTGAGAAAATCGCTCAAGACGGTATTGACGTAGAAGCACTTATTACTGCGCTATCTGGCGAAACTAAGACGAAAGGCAAAGCGAAGCGCGCACCTCGCCCTGCTAAATACAAATACACAGATTCAAACGGTAATGAGAAAACTTGGACTGGCCAAGGTCGTACACCTTCGGCGATTCAAGAGCAACTTGATGCAGGTAAATCTCTGGATGAGTTCCTAATCTAGATCCATGCTATTTTTAAAAGGCTCCCATAGGGAGCCTTTTTTATTTAAACCATTACAAAAAAAAAGGCACATTTCTTAATGTGCCTTTTACTTTAGTTACAGAATAGTTAATTAAACCGCTTCGTATTAACGTTCCCAGTATGCTTCTTCTAGGCTATCTTCTCGCTCAGGAAGTCCGCGCGACAATCGTGGTGAATGTTGCACGAGAACTTCGTAGCTAGCACGGTTTGCGTATTTGCAGACTTGAGAAAAAGAAGAGTAAGTTAAATACTCGTTACTGTGCTTGCTTGAATTAGGCACATTTTCTTTATGGTATTTATTTGCTGCCATATCATGAAGAACAGCAGATAACGCGGCATCACCTGCGCCATTTGTATTCTTAATTTTTTCTGGACCACCCATATATGGCGAGATATGCGAGTACACTTTTATTGGCGTCTCGCATGAGTCTTTTTTCGCCGGACGACTAAATTCATAACGATTAAATTCAGCAATTGACCCTGGAAGTAATGGCAAAGAAGTTTCGCGCTTCGCGCTATCTTCCGTATACCCAGCCATAAATAGACCTACAGGACCCGCCGTGCACAATACTAAATCAGCCCACTCCAATGTTTTATCAGACGCAGCAAGTGGATCAGATTCCCCCGTCAGTGCTTCTGCTTCATCTTCATTCATCGCAACGACTGAAACGTTATCTCGAATGAATTCTTGCCAATATTTAGGGTCATCTTGAATAACAAACTTTGTGCCTAAAGTCAGAACAACAGGCACATCATTCTTTTTCGCGTACTCAATCGCTTTCATTGTTGCTTCCGGCATTGGGTCGCCGTCTTTGCAACGTACTAGATATGACGTCAGTACAAGTGCTGATGCATTTTTAAAGATTTTCTCTGGAATGCTATCAGGATGGAGTTGGTTCATTTGCCCTTCGCTGATAGCAAAAGTACGTTCGCCGTCTTCTGTGATAAGAGCAAAACAACGGCCAATTGCACCATCTACACCTTGTAGGTAGTTCAAGTCCATGCGGCTTGATGTATTACAAAGATAACGGTAACCGTAGCTGCCAATCTTAATATCCTGGCTCATCACTCCAAGTAGTGTGGAGCGATCATCCGCTAGCACGGAGTAGTTATGTAGCGTGTTACCAATGGTACCGCCCGCATACTCATTGGTAATCAAGTTCTCTTCTTTCAGTTGCTGGTATAACTCTTCTGCTCTTTCGTCATCGATAACCAAAGAGTGACCTTTACTCAGACCGTACTTTTCAATCACATCCGTTGTAACTTTTGCTTCAATATCAACCAAGGTTTGGTCAATACCAATGATGTGAGTGCGCGTCATCTTCTTGCTTTCTTGTGCTTGGCTCACCAGCGGGTCACGAGCATGAACAGGAAAATAGTGCTTCGATTTGCGTTGTCCAGGAAATTTCATATTGTCAGTCTGAGTAAGGGGATGAAAAGGAGAGCGGATTCTATACCGCTAATAATAAAGCAGCAATAAAAGCGATTATAGCAAACGTTTGCTGACTACTTTTTTCTTTTAGGTGGCTTATTCACCTTCCATAAAGCTGAGATCTGGTAGTTGCTCAAGGTGCTCGCTATAACGCTTTAGGTTGAACTCACCCTCATTCTTCATTACATCAAAAATCTCAATTGACATCGCACATGCCATCATCGCAACCGCATCTTCACGTGGTGTGCCAGTCATCATTAAACGCATAAGGGTTTCTTTTACTTTAAGCGGGTTACCATCTTCGAGCTGATTTTCAACAATTTCAATCAACTCACTTTCTTGCATAAATTGGTTTTCTTCTGTCATTTGATGTTTCCTCTTGGATTTTGGCCAACTATGCCATATATACCTCTTCTATACTTGCGAAATTACTCGTTCGAATCTTTGTTGAAGAAAAATCCAGCGAAACGAATTGTGATTTCGATCTCGGATCTGTCACCGGTCTGTGGATTCTGATAGAATCTGCATCCCGTTTATTTAAGTGGTGTTTAGTAATGTCTGATAACAGCCAAAAGAAAGTCATCGTCGGTATGTCCGGCGGCGTTGATTCATCTGTTTCCGCGTATCTTCTAAAGCAGCAAGGCTACCAAGTAGAAGGCCTTTTCATGAAGAACTGGGAAGAAGATGACAACGAAGAATATTGTACAGCGGCAGAAGATCTTGCTGACGCTCAGGCAGTATGTGACAAGCTAGGCATCCACCTACACACTATCAACTTTGCTGCCGAATACTGGGATAACGTATTTGAGTACTTCCTTGCTGAATACAAAGCGGGCCGTACTCCGAACCCTGACATTCTTTGTAACAAAGAAATCAAGTTCAAAGCATTCCTAGAATTCGCTGATGAAGTACTTGATGCTGATTACATTGCAATGGGTCACTACGTGCGTCGTTCTTTCCCTGAAAACGGTGAAAAACCACAAATGCTACGTGGTCTCGATGGCAACAAAGATCAAAGCTACTTCCTGTACACATTAAGCAACGAGCAAATTGCGCGTAGCCTGTTCCCTGTTGGTGATCTAGAGAAGCCAGAAGTACGCCGCATTGCGGAAGAGCAAGATCTAATCACGGCGAAGAAGAAAGACTCTACGGGTATTTGTTTCATCGGTGAACGCAAGTTTACAGAATTCCTAGGTCGCTACCTTCCAGCTCAACCAGGCAACATCGAAACACCTGAAGGCGAAGTGATTGGTCAACATCAAGGCCTGATGTACCACACTCTTGGTCAGCGTAAAGGTCTACACATCGGTGGCCGTAAAGGCGGCGGTGGTAACGAAGACCCATGGTTCGTTGGTGAGAAAGATCTAGAGCGTAACGTTTTGATTGCCGTTCAAGGTAAAGACCATCCAATGTTGAAATCAGAAGGTCTACTTGCATCACAACTTCACTGGGTAGATCGTGAGCCAATTCGCGATGTTATGAAGTGCACAGTGAAAACTCGTTACCGTCAGGAAGATATTCCTTGTACAATCATCCCTATCGATGATGAAAACATTAAAGTGATCTTTGACGAGCCACAAATTGCTGTAACTCCAGGTCAATCAGCTGTGTTCTACAAGGATGACGTGTGCCTAGGTGGCGGCATCATCGAGCAACGCATTAAATATTCTCAAGCTTAGGAGTCGTTACGTGGCGAATACACTTTATGACCGTACTATCGCTTTTGCAGGTATCTGCCAAGCTGTTGCCTTAGTTCAACAGGTAGCGAGAAACGGACATTGTGATCAAGATGCCTTTGAAACGTCAATTAACGCCATTTTGAATACTAGCCCAGCGAACACCGTCGGTGTTTTCGGCCGCGAAGCCGACCTTAAGCTGGGACTTGAATGCTTGGTGAAAGGGATTGATAGCACCCCATCGGGAAGTGAAGTCACTCGCTACATCATCAGCCTAATGGCATTAGAGCGCAAGCTATCGGGTCGTAACGATGCAATGTCACAACTTGGTGACCGCATTCAAATGGCTCAGCGTCAAACGGAACATTTTGAATTGCTAGATGATCAAATGATCAGCAACCTAGCAAGCATTTACTTGGATGTAGTCAGCCCTATTGGTCCTCGTATTCAAGTAACTGGTACTCCATCGGTACTGCAACAAACCTCTAACCAGCACAAAGTTCGTGCGCTGCTGTTATCGGGTATTCGTAGCGCAGTACTCTGGCGTCAAGTTGGCGGTAAACGTCGCCACCTGATTTTCGGACGCAAGAAGATGGTAGAGCAAGCACAAATCCTTCTTGCTCGAATGTAATAAGGTATCAAGTAAGCAGCTCGCGTTTATCGCGAGCTCATTTTTTTCGACCAAAACAAATCTCGCGCAAACGTTTGCGCAATATTCGTGACAATTGCCACAGTTATTGGTATAAAGCTCACGAAATTTAGAAACCCAATTCAGGAGAACATCATGGAACTGTCAGCATTGACTGCTGTTTCACCAGTAGACGGCCGTTACGGAAGCAAGACAATTGCGTTACGCGAAATTTTCAGTGAATACGGTCTACTAAAGTACCGTACTATCGTTGAAATCCGCTGGCTACAAAAGCTTGCTGCTACTGCTGAAATTGCAGAAGTGCCAGCGTTTAGCGCAGAAGCAAACCAATTCCTAGACGACCTTGCTGCAAACTTCTCTGAAGAAGATGCACGCCGTATCAAAGAGATCGAGCGTACAACTAACCACGACGTAAAAGCGGTTGAGTACTTCCTAAAAGAGAAAGTAGCAGACGTTCCTGAACTGCACGCAGTAAACGAGTTCTTCCACTTCGCATGTACTTCTGAAGACATCAACAACACATCACACGCTCTAATGCTTAAAGAAGCGCGTGAGAACGTGATTCTTCCAGAAATCCGTAACCTAATCGACGCTATCAAAGCGCTAGCAGTGGAATACCGCGACATTCCTCTTCTATCTCGTACACACGGTCAGCCTGCTTCTCCATCTACTATGGGTAAAGAAATGGCAAACGTGGCGTACCGTATGGAGCGTCAATTCAAGCAAATCGAAAACGTTGAGATCCTAGCGAAAATCAACGGTGCAGTAGGTAACTACAACGCACACCTTTCTGCTTACCCAGAGCTAGATTGGCACAAGTTCTCTGAAGAGTTCATCACTGAGTCTCTAGGCGTAACTTGGAACCCTTACACAACTCAAATCGAACCGCACGATTACATCGCTGAGCTGTTCGACGCTATCGCTCGTTTCAACACTATCCTGATTGACTTCGACCGTGACGTTTGGGGTTACATTGCACTAGGCCACTTCAAGCAAAAAACTATTGCTGGTGAGATCGGTTCTTCAACAATGCCTCACAAAGTTAACCCAATCGACTTTGAAAACTCAGAAGGTAACCTAGGTCTTGCGAACGCTGTATTCGGCCACCTAGCACAGAAACTGCCTATCTCTCGTTGGCAGCGTGACCTAACTGACTCAACAGTTCTACGTAACCTTGGTGTTGGTGTTGGCTACGCAATCATCGCTTACACTTCTACGCTTAAAGGCATCAGCAAGCTAGAAGTAAACCGTGAAGCGCTTCTTGCTGAACTAGACAAAAACTGGGAAGTACTAGCAGAGCCAGTACAAACAGTAATGCGTCGTTACGGCATCGAGAAGCCATACGAGAAGCTAAAAGAGCTAACTCGTGGTAAGCGTGTAGACGGCGAAGCAATGCGTAACTTCATCGACGGTCTTGAGCTTCCTGAGCACGAGAAAGCACGTCTGAAAGAGATGACACCAGCGAACTACATCGGTCAAGCTATCGAACTGACAGATAAGCTGTAATCCTCCTGTAACGACCAGATACCTAAAAGGTTGACGCGAAAGCGTCAACCTTTTTAGTTAGGAGAGTTAGGTCGGGAGAAAATAATTTTAGTTATATGGCATGGATTATTAATTGAAGATCTTCCCCATTTGTTATGGCTGCTTTTGGAAGAACAAGGTTATTGTTCCTACTTCCACACCAAACTTTTTTATTTTCGTTAGATTGAAAACGTGTCTGTCATCCTGACGGTAAAGCCAATCATCAAAAGCAACCGTCACTGATGAATCCTCCATTTGTAGCTCAAAGTCATATTGCCACTGTAGCGCATTGCCCTGCTCTTCCCCTGTTGCTACACCTATAATATCGTCTGCCTTACCTTCATAACTACCGTCTTCTAATCTAGTGATAACCCAAATTCGCTGGTCCACCTCTCCGTCATCAAACGCGAAGTCTTCCACTAGCGTCAGCGTATCACCTTCTACAGTACCCACTATATCGACTTCAAAGCGACGGGTTTGCTGTTCGGTATAATCTTGCACCATCCCCCACGCCTTTATGTCGCCTTCGAAATAACCGAATACGTCAAAAGTCGGTGTAGAAGAGCGGTAATTATCAATGTCTGCGGAACATGCCGAAAGAAAAACAGCTGCCACTAAAGTCGCTGATTTAAAAATTCGTTTAAACACTATCTAACCTGCCCTATCAATTGTTTTCGGAGTTTCGGAAATTCTGTGTTGGGTGATAACCATATAGCCAAAAATGCATCGTTCATTCGTTCGTCTTCAATGATGCCAACGTTCTTTACTTGCACGTCCCCAACCTGCTTATAAAAAAGCTGACCAGATTTTCCATCTGTTAGATAAGTAAGCTCGTCACCTTTTTGAATATCAGGAAACATACGATCGAGCTCGCTAATCCAAGCTTTTCGATATGAGTCAGTAAAACCCAATTTCGCCCACTGCTCATCCGTCACATCAAGCAGCTGTTGCTTACTGATGTCTCTCTTGTAATTAATTTCCAATGCAAGGGGATGTGGCGATACGTCATCGCTTACGATGAACTTTCCATCAGGCGCTTTTAATCTTGAGTGATAAATATCGAAGATGAACCAAGTAAGTTGGGCTTCTCCAACAGTTTTCCACCCCTTCCAATTCGCAATGTTGCTGGCAGCTTCGCTATTTCCAACAGGTTGAGCTTGCAGAGCAAAAGAGCCAGTTACTATTACCAACGCAAGCAACCTAGTCAGTCTCTGAGTTAAGTCTCTCTTCAAGCTTTTCATTTCCGTACACCTTGAGTATCAAGAGCATCATGACGCACCATTCGACAAACAGCATTGCCAGTGTAGCGCCAGTGCTGAATCCAAATTCAACGGCTTGGAGTTTATGGCCAGCAAAGTAGCTCGCCGTTCCTCCGATACCGCCTACTATTGATACGTAGGTTTTTGGGAAACGGTACAAAATTGACTTAAGTTGATAGGCATACCAAGAAAACAAAACCCACAAGCATAATAACCAGACTGGCAGCCATGGGGTTGGAAAGACAAAGACCGAGAGTTGTTGATTGAGCGTATCAAGCACGAGGCCGACCGTGACGATCACACTAATACTTTTGAGCGAAGATGCATCGCTTTTCAAACAATATAGTAGGGTTGCCAAAGTAAGGAATAACGTCACCCATTGCCATTGATAGGTTCCAAGCACCGCTGCAAACCAGCAGAGTTGGAACCATGTCGAAGCAAGAAACACCTTCATAACGAACTACGGGCGTTGAAACGTCATGTGAACGGCACTGATCGTGCGAGCCAAAAAGCCACCTTCACAGTAGCTCAAATAGTAGCGCCACATACGCACAAAGCGGTCGTCGTAGCCAAACGAGCGCACTTCATTCTCTGCTCGATTAAAACGTAAGTGCCATTCGTTCAGCGTCTTGGCGTAGTCCAAACCAATATCGAACAAGTCTCGCGTCACTAAGTCACTGTATTTTGTTGTGGCTTGGGTTAGTGAGGTTACCGACGGTAAAAAACCACCCGGGAAAATGTACTTTTGGATAAAGTCGACGTTGTTACTGTAGTAATCGTAACGCTGATCGGCAATCGTAATCGCTTGAATCGCCATCAAGCCACCGGACTTTAATAAAGACTCACAGACCTTAATGTACGAAGGCAGGAATTGTTTGCCCACAGCTTCAATCATTTCAATAGAAACGAGCTTGTCATAAGTGCCGGTTAGGTTTCGGTAATCTTCTTTGAGTAGAGTGATTTTGTCTTCTAAGCCACGCTCTTTGATTTTTTGCTCCGCGTACACGTGTTGCTCTTCAGATATCGTTGTTGTGGTGACCTGACAACCGTATTGTTCGGCCATGTAAATCGCCATAGCGCCCCACCCAGTGCCAATTTCAACAACATGATCAGTGGGCTTCAGCTCAAGTTGCTGACATAGACGATCCATTTTGTTGATTTGAGCCTGCTCTAGAGAGTCATCCGCATGATTGTAAAGCGCCGACGAGTACAGCATATTGGTATCAAGGAACGCTTCGTATAGGTTGTTACCCAAGTCGTAATGCGCATGGATATTTTTACGTGAGTTCTCTTCAGAGTTTCTGTTTGACCAATGACTGAACTTGTACAGTATTTTAGTCAACCAACTGCCTTGCTCTTCGAGTTTATCTAGAGCACGCATGTTAAGGGCCATCAGTTTCATTAATGAGGTTAAATCGGGGCTATCCCACCACCCATCCATATAAGCCTCACCAGCAGCAATACTGCCGCCCTGCAAGATCCGTGAATAAAAGCCTGGATGTTTTACCTCTATAATAGCGACAACAGGTTGACCACTGTACTCCCCATTTGGCGCACTAAAACGCTCGCTTCGCTCTGTCGTTTCCGTCTTAAAACTTTCAATAACTGTTAAGCAGCCGATTTCCATTTTTTGCAGACATTGAAAAATAACTCCGCGAGCCGCTTTTTGCGTTGTCGTCAATTTACGCGGCAATGTCATAGAACTAGTATTTAACATGCAGAATTCTCCTTATGCTTTTTATTTTTTTTGTCTGTTTTTTCAGTATCGGCTTCTATTTCTTCATGCGTTGAATATTTAGGATGAGAATAAAAAGGTGCGCCTTTCACCCAAAGTTTTAATGCGTGCCAATAAATACCAACCATTACTTTTACCGTTTGTATTGGTGTACCGATCAAACACCTCAATAAGGTTTTGCTTGAAAGTGGCTTGGCTTTCATAACCATGGTGGCATCAAAGTGTTTCTCTCCTTTGTGACATTCAAGATGAATATTCAACTTGTCTGTCAAAGGTTTAATTCTCCAGCGGTAGAGTTGGTCAATCGGGTTGAATGGTGAAACATGGAATGCTTTATCTTGTTCCCAACCAAATTTTTCTTCTTCTTTATCTGCTGACACCACGTAGTAATGTCGTTCATTCCAAGGAGTGTTACTCACCTCTGCGAGGAGATACTTCCATTCTCCTTCCGCGTTATAAACGTAGTAGAAATTAACGGGACTGAAATAAAGTCCTAGATAACGCAAGTGACAGACTGCGACTACCTTGCCGGTACAGCGAACACCTGTCAGTTCTTCAATTTTGCTGTGCACTGCCGACTTGACGCTACCTTCACCAATGTAATCACTGCGCTTGAAGCGAGCCCAATGCCACCAACGCGAACCAAAACCCCATACTTTTTTCTCTAAAGCATCGATCTCGTCTACATCAATGGCGAGCATAAATAAAGAGTAGTTCAACTCATGATTCACCGGCGTGAATCGACGGTGACGAACGTTGCCTATAAACAATCGGCTGTTCATTTGGCTATCCATATCACGCTGCGCCTTTTTCGAAAGGAACCACATTTTGTTCGCGGTACTTTTCTTCTAGTTCTTTCACAACATCAAGCGCGCTACGCACGCCATCTTCATGAAAACCGTTGTACCAATAAGCGCCGCAGAACCAGGTACTTTGTTTACCCTGTATCTCATTTTTGCGCTGCTGCGCTGCAATAGACTCAGTGGTGAATACTGGATGATGATAAGTGAACGAACGCAAGACTTTATTTGAGTTAATTTGCTCAGTACTATTCAACGTTACACAAAACGTGTGTTCTGATTGAATATGCTGAAGAATGTTCATGTTATAAGTGAGCGAAGGGAGGCGTTGCTGTTCCTCTTCACTGCCTTCCAATAGGTAGTTCCATGATGCCCATGCTGCCTTACGTTTTGGTAGTACGGCAGAGTCGGTATGAAGAACAACTTCATTTGCTTGGTATGTCATATCCCCCAAGATTTCCTGCTCAATTGGGCTAATATCCTCTAGCATTCTCATTGCTTGATCACTGTGACAAGCAAAGATAACGTCATCAAACCAATGCGTTTCTCCGCGAACTTGAACGCCAACCCCTTTTTCGTTGCGAACCACTTTTTTGACAGGACTATTAAGACGAATACTCTCGGCAAAGCCTTTGGTCAATGGTGGAATGTATGAACGTGAACCACCTTTAATCACATACCATTGTGGCCGGTTAGTCACATCTAGCAGACCGTGGTTGAGGAAGAAACGTAAGAAGAACATAAGAGGGAATGCACGCATGTCAGCTAAAGTCGACGACCAAATCGCAGCACCCATCGGTAATATGTAGTTATCGGTAAAGAAAGCACTGAATTTGTGTTCATCAAGGAACTCACCTAACGTCTGAGAGTGCGAGGATTGCTCGCTAGCGAAGCGCTTGGCAAGTTTATTGAAACGAAGTATCTCGAAGATAAATCGATAAAATTTAGGGTTTGCCCAGTTGCGTTTTTGAGCGAACAATGTCGACACTGTGTGGCCGTTGTACTCTAGTCCGTTCCCATCGTTTCTGACACTGAAGCTCATTTGAGTCGGCAGACCTTCAACGCCAATCTCGCTCATCATTTTAATGAAATTAGGGTACGTACGGTCGTTATAGACGATGAACCCAGTATCTATCGCGTATTCTTTACCATCAAGGCTCACATCAACGGTTGCAGTATGGCCACCGATGTAATCGTTCGCTTCAAACAGCGTTACATCATGTTCTTTATGCAAGTAATAACCACAAGTAAGGCCAGAGATTCCCGTTCCCACAATCGCTATCTTCTTTCTTCCTGCTGTTTTCATTCTTATTCCTTCTTATGCTACGAGTTTAGCAGTTAGGCGAGCTTGCCAACTGTATGGAAGTAACGAGATAAAACGTAAAATACTGGTAAATCTCGCTGGGAAATAGATATAGGTCTTGTTGGCGGCTAACTGCTTCCTGATAGAGTCCGACGCTTGCTGAGTAGAAATGATCATTGGCATTTCGAAGTCGTTTTTGTCAGTCAACGGCGTTTCAACAAAACCAGGAAACACCGTTACCACATTGATCCCTTTCTTTTTCAAGTCGACGGCGAGCGTGCGTGCAAAATAACTGACTGCCGCTTTGGATGCGCCGTAAGCTTCAGCACGAGGCAGTGCCACTTCTGATGCGATAGAGCCAACAATAACAATGCGGTGCCCTCTATCTAAATGCACTTGGCAGCCTTCAACGCAGTTGGCAACACCGACAACATTTACGTTCATCACACGCGCCATGAGTTTCGCGTCGACCACTCCCTCATCCATGTACTCACAATCGCCTGCGTTAAAAACCCATGTGTTTGGCGTAAAGGGCAAATTAGAGAGCGCCTGCTGAGTTTCCTCATAATTTGTCACATCAAACTGCAATGTATGAATTTTGGAGGAAACTGCCTCCAGCTCTGCAAGAACATCTTGATTCCGACCACAAGCAATCACATTCCATTCTGAGTTCGCGTAATCTAGGGCAAGCTGTCTTCCTATTCCGGAGGTGGCGCCTGTGATTAAGATGGTGTTGTTCATTGTCCTAACCTCTGCTTGATGGTTTTAACGACTGAACCAAGTAACGGTAAATGCTCATAGAGCATCTCTCCGAGATCAAAATAGTCTCGGTGATAAATGACCTGACCTTCGCTAAATTTGAGGTGCGAAACACCATTGACGAGAATAGGCGCACCCTTCTGAAGTTTGGGATGCTGAAGGTCCATTGTCCAAGTTAGGAAGCCTGTATCTCCGACTTGTTGATGCTCATGGATTACAAAATCACAACTGATGACGTTGGCATATAATGAGGTGAAATAATCCGAAAGTGCTGGCCATCCTTCTAAACGATGCGCTGCGTCCTCAAATACTACATCTTGGTGATATATATCCTTAAGTAGATGTAAGTTCGCTTTGTTGAGCTTTTGATAGATATTGCCAACAGACTGTATGTCCATTTTTTACTCCTACACGCCCATTAAGTTGTACAAAATTATTATATGTACAAGATAGTTCATTCCACCAAAGTTGTACAAAAATAATTTTGTATAACTTTATTTCTGTAAGTAGTACGTGATGAAGTTCGCACGCGATCAATCGGCGAAAAAAAAGGCTTGGTCAAAACCAAGCCTTTTCAGCAGATTAACAATTATTTAAGTAGGAACAATTAGTATTGCTGGCCTCGCAACGCTGCAATACGTTTATCTAGCGGAGGGTGGCTCATTAGTAGCTCAGTCAGCGACTGCTTGCCGTTGATACCAAATGCCATCATGGTGCCATCCAGTTGAGATTCATGACTCACCTTCAAACGCTCTAGAGCCGCAATCATTTTTTCTTTGCCAACGAGGCGCGCTGCACCTGCGTCCGCGTGGAATTCGCGATGACGGCTGTACCACATAGTCAAGAAGCTAGCTAGGAAACCAAATACCAGTTCAAGCACCATGGATACGCCAAAGTAAACCATCATATTTGTACCTTGGCCTTCTTCATCATCGTTCGATGCCACGATATTGGCAATAAAGCGTGATAGGAAGATAACAAACGTGTTCACGACACCTTGCATCAACGTCATTGTGACCATATCACCATTTGCAATATGGCTCACTTCGTGTGCAAGTACTGCCTCTGCCTCATCACGAGTCATATTGTGTAAAAGACCAGTAGAAACTGCGACAAGAGAGTCATCTCGTTTTGCACCAGTCGCAAATGCATTGATATCTGGTGAATCATAAATAGCCACCGTTGGCATACCAATACCCACTTGTTGAGCTTGACGACCCACAGTTTCGACTAACCAATGCTCCGTTTCGTTGCGCGGGCTTTCAATGACCATACCACCAACCGAGCGTAGCGCCATACCCTTTGACATCATCAACGAAATAAATGCGCCACCAAAACCAAATACAGCAGCCATTACAAGTAAACCTGACAGACTGCCTGGTTGCATTCCAGTTACAGCGTAAACAATATTCAGAACAACACTAAGCACTAGCACGACAGCTAGGTTAGTTGCTAGGAATAACATAATTCGCTTCATTACTTTTCTCCGAGGAAGCTTATCGTTTTTTTAAAACGGATTGTTATAAGGAACAAATGGTAATCGCTATAAAAGCCAATTCCGTTGATTTTCATGTTCCGTGCGTTATAGATATAGTCTATCCGCGATAAAAACAAGGTTAAGCAATAAATTGCAACATTTGTTTTCGGGACTGAAATATTTGATTCAAGCGATTTCAAAACATGCTTTGGTAGGAGCTGGAACCTCCGCTCATATACATTTATCAAAATGATGAAATAAGCTCTGAGCTACCCATCATGTATTGATAGATGATCTTGGTGTTAAATCTATCACCTCTTAGCAACTTAGCTAGAAATTTTTTAATAGACCAAAAACAGTACGTTAGCTCTGCTATAGACTTTGGTCTTATTGTGCGGCCACATGGACATGCTAAATTCGAATGAGATGAACAAAACAGAGTCACTCTAAGTACATTGCAAAAAGTGCATTGGGTGAGCTCAAAAACTCCATGTATTGAGGGAAAAACCATGGTAGAAACTAACGACTATCAAATGGCTATTGATTTACTACGTTGTCACCTAGGCATCTCAGAGGACGAGGCAAAGCAACAACTTGGTATTTCAACCGATCATCATATGTCTCAGCGTGTTGCAGAAACACAACAAGCATTGATGGGGCTCAGCCAAGATAAGTAATCTGACTTTTTAGGTTACACCAACAAGAAAGGGCTGCATTGCGCAGCCCTTTGGGTTTTTTAGTCTTTTATCCTAAACACCATTAGTCAGTGTTTAGCAACGGCTCTACATTAATGTACTTGCCTAGCTCTTTGCGTTTAGCACTTGGAATATATGGAATTTCCCCAAGCTTAGGTGCATCGATACGTGCTTCTAGCATCTCGATAATGTCAGCGTAGTGCTCTGTGCCTGGGTTGACGCGGTTTGCCACCCAGCCAACAAGATTCAAACCATCCGCTTTAATACTCTCCGCTGTGAGTAAAGCGTGGCTCAAACAGCCTAATTTAATGCCAACCACCAGTACAACAGGTAACTGCTCTTCTTTTACCCATGTAGATAAACAGTCCGTATCGGATACTGGCACACGCCAGCCTCCAGCACCTTCAACGAGAACAACATCGGCTTGCTGCTTATGTTGAGCCAGTTTTTGACTCAGAACATCGTAACTTATTTCGACATGTTCATGCTTCGCTGCAATGTGGGGAGAAGCAGGCAACTCTAAAGCGTATGGGTTCACATCATCATAGGCCACATCGAGTGTTGCGGCGTCTTGTAAGTGTAAAGCATCAGAGTTACGCCATCCCGCTTCAGTCTTGTCACTCCCTGCTGCCACTGGCTTATAACCAATAGTGTTTAGTCCTTTTGCTGCGATCGCTTGCAAAATGGCTTTAGACGCTACCGTCTTTCCAACATCAGTATCCGTACCAGCAATAAAAAAAGCATCAATCATAGATGTATTACTCCAAAACAAACCTGATAACTTGCAGGTAGAAGACCTTGATCGTTTTTAAACGCTTGGTACGCATGCTCAACTTTTAACAAAGTCTCGCGACTAGTTAAACCGTGTGAGCGCCCGCTTACGTGATTTGCACCTATACCTTTGAGGTCACGCATAACTGAAAATGCAGAGTCGTACCAAACTGTGATGGTGGTCAAGTCTAGTTGATGGCTGTCACATCGAGATTGCGCTAACGCAATTTTTACCTGATTGAGCGTTAGAAAGTTATTGACGTGTTGATATGCATCAATTTTTTCCCATGATGCACGCAGCTCATACAGTGATCCATCAACCAGTGTAGAGAACCACGCTTTCCCACCATTTTTTAGCACGCGGCGCACTTCTTTTAGTGGGTAACTTAAATCTGTACACCATTGCAGCGCTAAACTTGAAAACACGTAATCGAAGCTATCATCGTCAAATGGTAAGTTTTCAGCATCAGCAACTTGGTAGTGCATTCGTACTGCACCACAACGCTGCTCTGCTTTATCTAACATGGCTTGAGAGATATCGCCGCAGACTACTTCCGCACCGCGTTGTTGAAGTAGTTGGGAGAAATAACCCGTGCCACAACCTAAATCCAATACACGTTTTCCCGTCAAGTTTTCAGGAAGTTTATCAAGCAGCTGATGCCCGACATCACGTTGAAAAGCCGCATGTTTATCGTATGTTTCTGCTGCTTTACCAAACGAAGAGGCAATCGCGTCTTTATCTTGATGGAAACTCTCTAACGCGAGCGTTTGCGCTAATGCGGTAGTTGCATTATCCATTACAGCGCTCCTAATGCTTGTTTCAATGCGATTGAAAGCGTTTTAACTTGTTCATTAGTGTGATTGGCAGTGAGTGTGATTCGAAGACGAGACGTTCCTTTAGGCACCGTCGGAGGGCGAATAGCAGTCACCCAAATACCGTTTTGGCGACAAGCACCTGCTACTCGCAAAGCCAATTCAGATTCACCAATCAAAAAGGGCTTAATCGAAGTTTGAGTCTCAACAAACCCCTCAAGGTCGCTAAGGCTATCTCGATACACTTCACTAAGCTCAGAGAGCTTTTCACGTCGCCAAGACTGCTCTTGAACCATCGAGACTGCATGAGTCAACGCATACGCTTGTGCTGGCGGTATCGCCGTGGAATACACATGGTGACGAGCAAACTGAGTTAAAAAGTCCCCCGTTGCGTGGTCACATAAAATAGCCGCGCCAGACATACCAAACGCTTTACCGAAGGTAATGACCAATAACTCAGGCTTAACCGTTGCCAACTCGCAAGAACCACCACCGGATTGACCGAGAACACCAATTCCATGAGCGTCATCGACAGCAAACCATGCATTGTGGCTATCAACGACAGCAGCGATATCAGCGAGTGGTGCACAGTCACCGTCCATGCTGAATACCCCTTCAGTCACAACTAGATGGTTGCCTTCGCTATTAATCAGCGACTTCAGGTGCTCGATGTCATTGTGCTTGAAACGCTTCATCTTAGCTGGTGACAACATCCCCGCTTCCATCAGTGAAGCATGATTCAAACGATCTTGGATCAATACGTCTGTTTTTTCTAACAAGGTGAACAACAAGGCTTGATTAGCACTGAATCCAGAACCAAACAGAATTGCTCTGTCGTAGCTCAACCATTCAGTTAGTGCGGCTTCTAAATTGCTGTGTGCTGCACTAAAGCCAGTCACCATTGGTGATGCCCCACTGCCACTGCCGTATACGCTTAAACCTTGCTGCCAAGCCCGAACAAGCGCTTGGTCATTGGCCAAGCCCAAATAATCATTACTTGAGAAATTAATGTAGCGTCTGCCTTCGTGTTCCAAAACGGACTGGTTACCGGCAAACACCACATTCATAGAACGATTCAACCCTTGCGTTTTACGCTCAGCAAGGGCGGACTCGATACGAGATTTAAACGCTGGCATCGTAGAAAAGGTCGTCTTTTGTTGGACGAGCAGCAACGCGCTCTACGACGCGATCGAGTAACTCGTTTTCTTCGATTTCATCAGGTTTTTGAGACACCTCTTGGCTGTTAATACCGAGCTTGTTGAACAGCATCATGTCTTTGTCTTCAGAAGGGTTTGGCGTGGTCAGAAGTTTGCAGCCATAGAAAACGGAGTTTGCACCCGCCATAAAACACAGCGCTTGCATTTGTTCGTTCATGTTTTCACGGCCGGCGGATAAACGAACGGCTGATTGAGGCATCATGATTCGTGCAATCGCAATCAGGCGAATGAAATCGAAAGGCTCAACATCATCCACTTCTTCCAGTGGTGTCCCCTTTACCTTCACGAGCATGTTGATTGGAACGCTTTCAGGGTGTACCGGCAAGTTAGCCAATTCAACCAACAAACCTGCTCGGTCGTTAGCACTTTCACCCATGCCGATGATGCCACCGGAACAGATCTTCATGCCAGCATCACGTACGTGAGATAAAGTATCTAAACGGTCTTGGTAAGTACGTGTGGTAATAATGTTGCCGTAGAACTCAGGTGAGGTATCTAGGTTGTGGTTGTAGTAATCCAGACCTGCGGTTGCCAATTGCTTTGCTTGATCTGGTGTCAACATACCTAATGTCATACACGTTTCTAAACCCATGTCCTTCACGCCTTTGATCATGTCGGTCAAATGCGGCATGTCACGCTCTTTTGGATTTTTCCATGCTGCGCCCATACAGAATCGAGTAGAACCAGCATTTTTGGCTTTTTGCGCAGCATCGAGTACGCGTTCTACTTCCATCAGACGCTCTTTCTCGATGTCTGTGGTGTAACGAGCACTCTGAGGACAGTACTTACAATCTTCTGGACAAGCACCTGTCTTAATCGACAGAAGCGTGCTTACTTGAACATGGTTGGTTTGTTGATATTGACGATGTACAAGCTGCGCTTCGAATAGGAGATCCATGAATGGTTTTTCCATGAGATCGCGCACTTCAGCATGCGTCCAGTTATGACGAACTTCCACGTGTATTCCTTTAGTCACTTTTGTTGTTGTGTTGACAGTCTACTGAGTCTCGATAAACTGTCAACACAACGCAAAAGAACAAAGTTTACATCTGTCTGTTTTTTAACCTCAATTATTATTGGAATCGCACATGGATCTCGCCTTCGACCGCCAGCATATCTGGCATCCTTACACTTCGACATTGACACCTCTGACCTGCTACCCAGTGGCATCGGCAAATGGTGTTCATATTAAATTGGAAGACGGTACTGAGCTGGTCGATGGCATGTCTTCTTGGTGGTCGACGATCCATGGCTACAACCATCCGCATTTAAATCAAGCCGCTCACCAGCAAATCGATCAGGTCTCTCACGTGATGTTTGGCGGGATTACCCACCAGCCAGCAATCAGTTTGTGTAAGAAGCTATTGTCCCTTGCACCAAATAACCTTGAACATGTATTCCTTGCCGATTCAGGCTCCGTTGCCGTAGAAGTCAGCTTAAAAATGGCACTGCAATATTGGCATGCAAAAGGCGAACGCCGACCGAAGTTTCTTACTTTGCGACACGGTTATCACGGCGACACCTTTGCGGCTATGTCGGTTACCGATCCTGATAACTCAATGCACTCTCTTTACAAAGGCTTTTTGCCTGAGCATATCTTTGCGGAGTCACCAACTTGTGGTTATTGGGATGAATGGAAGCCAGAGGACCTTACCGACTTCGAGCACAAGATTGAAACGCACCATGAAGAACTTGCTGCGGTGATCCTAGAACCTATTGTTCAAGGCGCAGGCGGCATGCGCATCTACCATCCAGAATTTCTCAAAGGCGTGCGTAGGCTTTGCGACAAATACGGCTTGTTATTGATTGCAGATGAGATCGCTACCGGATTTGGTCGTACCGGTAAGTTGTTTGCCTGCGAACATGCAGACATTCAACCAGACATTCTGTGTGTCGGGAAAGCACTCACTGGCGGCTACATGACCCTCTCTGCGACCCTGGCGAGCAAACACGTAGCAGACACCGTTTGTGGTGGTGATGCAGGCTGTTTTATGCACGGTCCAACCTTTATGGGGAATCCACTCGCCTGTGCTGTTGCCACCGCAAGTTTGGAATTGATTGAGCAAGGTAATTGGCAGCAACAAACCCAACAAATTGAAACGCTGTTTTCTGAGTTACTACCAAAACTTGAAGAATACGAGTTGGTGAAGAACACCCGTTGGCTAGGTGCCATTGGCGTAGTGAAGACGCATCGCCCTGTGAATATGGAAACCATCCAAGCCTTGTTTGTTGAACACGGAGTTTGGATTCGTCCATTTGGCAAACTGATTTATATGATGCCTCCGTTCATCAGCAAGCCGGAAGATATTGAGAAGCTAGTTAACGCGATTGATGCGGCGTTGCAACGTAAAGACTGCTTCGCTTCATAGTCCAATTCAATACGAAAACGGTTTGAGTATGAGACTCAAACCGTCTCATTATTTATTAGAACAGTAAAGTTATCGGAGTTGACTGTCTTTACTCGCTCGTCGATTGAACAATGCTTGGCGTTGAGATACCAATTCGATTGTTGACTGACATTCGATACACAGACGAACGCCTTTCATAGCAAGACGACGAGCTTCCGGAATCTCATCACCACACTCATCGCAGTAATGGGCGCTCTCACCCTTTGTGATACTGCCACGAACACGAGAAATCTCGTCGTCTATTGTGTTTTGAATTTGTTGGCTGACACTATCGTCGTTTGCCCACCCTACGGCCATAAGCCCTCCTCGTTACTTGAATGAGAAAATCTACTTACCGTGGTAAGGTGGACGATTATATCGATTACAAATAACAAGATAATTAGGGTAAATTCGAAAACACTATTACGCTTTGGTAATAATTACTCTGCAATCGATTATTCAACACTCTCATGGAAAAGCAATGCAAGGTTACTCATACTCCCTTCCTCACATTCAAAGTACTGCGTTTGCTCAGGCTCTCTCAAAGTAACACTGAGTATCTTCTCTACCTCACCAAACTCCTCGCTAAAGTACTCACTGACTAATATGACGCGCTCACCAATACTAAATTCCAGTGACTTCTCATCTACCAACGCTCGATGATACTGGTCTAATTTAAAGTCCTTTATAACTAAGGTTCTTTCAATACTGCTCCCCCCTAAATTAAGCTCCGACAGTAGAACCTGACTGTTTATATTTTCTATTGATATTTCTAGACGGTTAGGATGTGAAACATCACACTTAAATAGCGCAGTATTAGTGTGGCTGGAAGCACAAGCAGATGAACTAAAAATAAGTCCAAGCAAAGAAATGTTACGCAGCATTTTTAATCGAAGCATATTTTTTGTAAGCCTTTTCTAATTTGACGTCGTATTGATTTTTCTGATACTCAGAACCATTGTAACCACGAGCAAAGGCAGCCCAATTTTTATCTCTTATATGTTCACCTAAGCCAGACTTTTGGATAAACGTAACAAAAGCCTCAAGTTGTTTCTTCTCCGACTCGAATACAGCTTTAACAAAGGATTCAGCGGTAACATGACCAGCTAACTTGAAATTAAAGCCCATAATTTGGAAACGTCCCCAAGATGCGGAGCGGATTGCTGCATTTGAATTCAGTTCAATCGCTTTATTTAAACGTACGTATTCTGAGACACCACCAACGTACAGACTTCGATTCCAATGCCGACTTGAAATACTCGGATGACTGTTATCGTAGGCTCTTGAAGTGAGTCTCGAAAATATATGAGCCTCAAACAAAATCTTTGGCTTACCATTGCTAAAGTAGGCTTCTCCTCGGCTCTCAACTTCAGCTACAGCTTTAATAGCAGCGACTTCGCATCCAAGAGTTTCAGCTACTTTGCTATAATCCAAGTCCGTCAACGCATCTCTTGAGCCAACCAAGGGTAACGTATATGCCACCGCAGTCTCAGGTGTTCGTTTTAAATACTCATTTAGCTTACGATGGCTTTTTCCATTCACATCTATCCTTCCATCTGGACGAGCCATCCCAACAAGGTTTTTCTGAAAAGCTTTAATTGCGGCGACAGTCTTGGAGTTTTCCGGTCTAGAGCCTAGTTTCCCATCCACTTTAAGCTCCTTTACTCCCTTTAAAGAACCAAGCAATTGGTTAATAGACCTTTGTACCGTACGAATATCAACATCCACATTTTTACCACCCAAGCCAACAGAGCCGCTTATTCTTATTGAAGCCATGAAAGTACCTCCTTTTTAAATTTTGGAGGAGATTGTCATGCCCAATAAAGCTTAGAAAAATATCATTAAGAATTGTTTTCAATAATTTAGGTCAACTATGCAATACCTCATCCAATATTTACATAACAACGTATTTTCACTCGACGCAGATAACAAAAAACCCAGCACTAAGGCTGGGTTTTGGTGTTCTAGTGGTTAATGAATTAACCGATGTGCGTTGCGCCTGCCATGTACTTCTGAAGTACTGTAGGGATTGCAATGCGGCCGTCTGCTTCTTGGTTGTTTTCTAGGATAGCAACCATTGTACGACCTACAGCAAGACCAGAACCGTTTAGCGTGTGTACAAGCTCAGGTTTCTTCTCGCCTTTACGACGGAAACGCGCTTGCATACGACGAGCTTGGAAATCCCACATGTTAGAACATGAGGAGATTTCACGGTAAGTTTCTTGGGCAGGAACCCAAACTTCTAGGTCGTAAGTCTTACGAGCGCCGAAGCCCATGTCACCTGTACATAGAACCACTTTACGGTAAGGAAGCTCTAGAAGTTGTAGAACTTTCTCAGCGTGACCTGTTAGCTCTTCTAGTGCGTTCATTGAATCTTCTGGCTTAGTGATTTGTACTAGTTCAACTTTGTCGAACTGGTGCATACGAATCAGACCACGAGTATCACGACCGTAAGAACCTGCTTCTGAACGGAAACATGGCGTGTGAGCTGTCATCTTAATTGGTAGATCCGCTTCGTCAGAAATCGTGTCACGAACTAGGTTCGTTACAGGTACTTCTGCAGTAGGGATTAGAGACAATTTACGTGGCTCTTCGTCGTTTACTTTTTCCGCTAGAGGCTCTGTGTGGAAAAGGTCTTTACCGAACTTAGGAAGCTGACCAGTACCGAATAGGCTGTCAGAGTTTACTAGGTAAGGTACGTACATTTCTGTGTAGCCGTGCTCTTCAGTGTGAAGATCTAGCATAAACTGAGCGATTGCACGGTGTAGACGAGCGAATTGGCCTTTCATCACGATGAAACGTGCGCCAGTGATCTTAACTGCACTTGCGAAGTCTAGACCGTCGCCCATTTCGCCTAGGTCAACGTGATCTTTCAGTTCGAAGTCGTAAGACTTTGGCTCACCCCAACGAGAGATTTCAACGTTGTCGTTTTCATCTTTGCCATCTGGCACTTCGTCTGCTGGGATGTTTGGTACAGAAAGCGTGAATTCGTCTAGTTGAGCCATTACTTGCTCAAGTTCAACTTTCTTCGCATCAAGATCGCTACCTAGCGTACCGATTTGTTTCTTGATCTCTTCTGCGCCTTCTTTGTCGCCAGCCGCCATTTTTTGGCCGATTTGCTTGGAGATGGAGTTACGCGTGGATTGTAAATTTTCTACTTCTACTTGAATGGACTTACGTTGTTCTTCAAGTTTACGAATAGTATCTACGTCTAGCTTAAAGCCACGACGCGCCAGTTTAGCAGCTGTTTCATCCAGCTCTGTACGAAGTAATTTAGAATCCAGCATTGTTAATCCTATGCTTTTTGTTGTGAAATCACGCGCACTTTCCAAGCGTACGCGTTAAAAAAATTTACTGCACAAATGTATCCAAAAACGCCTACTTTTCATAGCGCTTTTGTGGGCTATTTGCGTCTAAAGTAGCCAAGTAATCTAACTTTTCGCCGATTTTGGTCTCTAGACCACGATTTGTAGGCTGATAGTACCTACGATCGCCCATTTCAGGTGGCAAATATTGCTCACCCGCAGCGTAAGCGCCAGGCTCATCGTGAGCATAACGATAATCTGCACCGTAACCCATGTCTTTCATCAAACTGGTTGGTGCATTTCGAAGGTGATGCGGCACTTCATATTCAGGTAAGTTATGAGCGTCCGTGAGCGCTTGTTTCCACGCCACGTATACCGCATTACTTTTTGGCGCACACGCTAAGTACACGATCGCCTGTGCAATCGCACGTTCACCTTCTGCTGGACCAACGCGCGTAAAACAGTCCCACGCGGAGAGTGCCACTTGCATGGCTCTAGGGTCCGCATTGCCGACATCTTCCGATGCTATCGCAAGTAATCGACGGGCAATGTAAAGAGGATCACATCCCGCTGCAATCATACGTGCAGCCCAGTAAAGCGCCGCATCCGGGTTTGAACCACGAATGGATTTGTGGACCGCAGAGATTAAGTCGTACCAGATATCACCTTTGTTATCAAAGCGAGAGACTTTCTCCCCTGCTACTTCCGCAAGCAACTTAAGCGTGATCTCTTTTTCACCTTGCGCATTGTCTTCTGCCATGTCGTAGAGCAGCTCAAGATAATTGAGAGACATGCGAGCATCACCGTTTACCAGTTCTGCTAGGCGGTCTAATACGTTATCAGCGAAGTGTGCGGGTGTATTGCCCAAGCCACGCTCTTTGTCACTGATCGCTTGATTCAGCGCCAGTGAGATTTCATCTTTATCGAGAGACGTTAGCTTGTAGACACGTGCACGTGACAGCAATGCGTTGTTTAACTCAAACGATGGGTTTTCTGTCGTCGCACCAATAAAGGTAACCGTGCCATCTTCGATATGCGGCAAAAAAGCGTCTTGTTGAGATTTGTTGAAGCGATGCACCTCATCCACAAATAAGATGGTGCGGCGGCCCGCCATTTTGTTCTCACGTGCTTTCTCGATTGCAGCACGGATTTCTTTCACACCAGACGTTACGGCAGACACACGCTCTACTTCAGCATTGGCGTAGTTTGCAGCCACTTCCGCTAATGTCGTTTTGCCTGTGCCTGGTGGTCCCCAAAGGATCATAGAGTGAATGTGACCCGCCTCTAGCGCACGGCGCAGTGGCTTACCAGGGCCTAAAATGTGCTGCTGTCCAATATATTGCTCGATCGTTTCCGGTCTCATACGAGCAGCAAGGGGACGAAAATCTTCGTCCCCCGAGAAATCTAATGTGTAATTACTCACTACCAATTAATTCCTTTGGTCATCCACTTCCACACCTTTTGGAATTGTGAATGTGAATCTGTCTGCTTTTGGTTTACCCAGCTTCACGTTGTTAAAGGTGAACAAACCTTTTTGGCCGTCTTGCTCAACCACATTGAAGCCTTTCACCACACCTTTGGCATCAATATTAATCTGGAATTGACCTTGTGTGGAGTCTACTGCAGTAGGAATGAGAGTGAACTGGTCACCTTTTTGAGATATTTTGTAGTTATTCCAATCACTTGCTCGGTTACGCGTTAGCAAAACAAATGGCGTTTGCTCTGTTGCTTGCTCTTGCCAGTAGATGCTCACTTGCTCGATGAATGGGCTGTAGTACCACAATGTCTTACCGTCAGAGACCAATAGGTTCTCATCAGGGAATGTTGTACTCCAACGGAACAGGCTTGGACGGGCAATTTCAACCGTACCTTCTCCTTCCATCACCGTTTCGCCTTCAGGGCTGATAACCTGCTGAGAGAAATCTGCACTAAAGCCATCATTCATAGAAAGGCGTTTGTTTAATTCATCTTTAGGAGACGCTGCGTGTGCAGTAGAGAAGAGGGAAAAGCTTAAAACAAGCGCGGAGAAAAGTTTCGCTGAAAATAGTTTTTTCATTCAGATACCTATTATTAGAACCACTCACCTCAGTTGGACTGAGGTGAGTAACACAAGTTCATTAATCTTTTGGTGGCGCAGGTGCCAGTACTTCACGGTTACCGTTATGACCCGGAGCACTTACGATGCCCTGCGCTTCAAGCTGCTCTACAATACGGGCGGCACGGTTGTAACCTATCTTAAATCGGCGCTGAACACCGGAAACCGAACCTCGACGTGATTGAACCACGTGCTCAACAACTTGATCGAAGAGCGGGTCTACATCTTCATCCGCTTCCATTTGCTCACCTGGCAATAGACTTTCTGGAGTTTGATCTCCACTGATGATCTCTTCAATGTAGTTCGGTTTACCACGCGCTTTCCAGTTGTTTACAACAGCATGAACATCATCATCTGATGCAAATGCACCGTGAACACGAGTTGTATGACTTGACCCCGGCGGTAGATACAACATATCACCCATACCAAGTAGTGATTCTGCGCCGCCTTGATCTAGGATTGTACGAGAGTCCGTTTTAGTCGATACCGTAAACGCAACACGAGTTGGAATGTTCGCTTTAATTAGACCGGTAATAACATCAACCGATGGACGCTGAGTCGCAAGAATTAAGTGAATACCTGCCGCACGCGCTTTTTGCGCCAAGCGAGCAATCAGTTCTTCAACTTTCTTACCTACCACCATCATTAGGTCAGCAAATTCGTCAACAACAACGACGATGTAAGGCAGCTTTTCTAGCAATGGCGGTTCAGTATCCATGCTGTCGCCTTCTTGCCAGAACGGGTCATGAATTGGGTGGCCCGCTTCTGCTGCCATCTTCAATTTTTCGTTGAAGCCCTTCACATTACGTACACCTAATGCCGACATCAATTTGTAACGACGTTCCATCTCGCCCACACACCAACGTAGAGCATTTGATGCGTCTTTCATATCAGTCACAACTTCAGAAAGAAGATGAGGGATACCTTCATAAATAGAAAGCTCTAGCATTTTCGGGTCAATCATGATGAAGCGTACATCTTCTGGGCCTGCTTTATACAGCATGCTCAAAATCATCACGTTCACACCCACCGACTTACCAGAACCTGTTGTACCTGCTACTAGTACGTGTGGCATCTTCGCAAGATCTGCCACCACAGCTTCGCCCGCAATGTCTTGACCTAACACAACCGTTGTTGGTGACGTTGCTTGCTCAAACTGAGGGCTACTGATGACATCAGATAAATAGACCGTCTGACGACTCATGTTTGGCAGTTCCAAACCGATGTAAGGCTTGCCAGGGATTACTTCCACAACACGTACCGCCATCGCAGACAATGCACGCGCTAAGTCAGTTGAAAGACCAGAAATACGACTTACTTTCACCCCCGGCGCCAAATCAAGCTCAAAACGAGTGATCACTGGACCAGGATAAATACCAACCACATCGGCTTTGATTTTGTAGTCAGCGAGTTTGCTCTCTACCAATCGAGCGACCTGCTCTAACGCATCACGGTCGATAAAGTTTTCACGTTTTTCTGGATGATAAAGCAACTCGAGCGTTGGGAGTGGCTCTTCCGGAACTGGCAAATTTTCTTCTTTCTGTACCAAAAATGGGTTCTGTGTTGCAGCGACTTTGGCTTGTGCATTGGAAACCATATCTTGGAATGCGGTAACGTCTTGGTCGTTGTCTTGGACCTCTTCTACTTCCACTTTTTGAGGAGCAGGTTCAAATGTTGTTGAAGGTGTTGCTGCTTGCTGATGAGGCGTTGTTGGCTGTACTTGCTGCGCAGGCTGAGACTCCACTTCGTCTTCATCATCTAACACATCAAAGTCAGAGATCGTAGGCTCAATATGTTGGCTCGACTCTGTTTGCGCCGTGATGCTATCTAATACAGCAGAATCAATTGCAGGCTCTTCATGTACAGGATGCTCAATACTTGGCTGCTGTACTTGCTCTGCTTCAAATTGTTCGTACTCCGCATAATCTGGTTCAACACTGATCGGTTCTTCTGTAGCTGTATGTTGCTCTACATAGGAAGAGTAAGTGTCTGCAAATGATGGGGCTGCCTGTTCGTCAGTTCCCCAGTCATCTGCTTGTTGCGCCGCTGCTTCAAGCTCTTCTATCGTAACATTCAGTTGCTTGGTGCGTTCCAAGAGCGGATCAACGTTATCCGTGTTAACCGTATGGATAGGTTGTATTTGAGGCTCAGGTTCAGAATAGACTGGCGCAGCATTAACCGTAGCCTTGCGTTGTGGTGGCGTCGGTTCTACCATCGCCTGTTCCGCAGGCTTATCAGGTTTCGCTTGCGGCATATAAATAGGATACTCATGCGCTGGCGCCGGCTCTTTCGGTTCATCGACATCGTACGCCGTTAAATGAGGAAGCGGCTCATCATCAATTTCATGGTCTACATTATGTTTAGGCGTAGAGACTTTGTCTTCTACAAACTCATCAAGCTGAGGTTCTAAAACTTCCTGCTCTGAACCTCTTGCCTTATTTGCAAGCGCGGCAATTAGTGCTAACGCACGATCACCAAGCCATTCCACGATGTTAAGCCATGAGATGCCAGTGAAGAGCGTAAAGCCCGCTCCCCACAAGAACAGCAATACCAATGTGGTACCGAGTACATTCAATGTAGGTAAAGCGAGGCTAGACAACACATCCCCGACCACACCTCCGGATGAAAAATACCAAATGTCATCAAAATTAATATCGGCAAGACCGCAACTGGTCATAATAAGGACGACAAGACCGAGCAGCCTTGTACCCCATAGCATGAAATCAATTGGCTCATCTTCTCCTCGTTTACGGCAAATCACCCATGCAGCCGCCGCTAGCAAGAAAGGGATTGGGTAAGCGAGAGAGCCAAATGTGAAGAATAGAGTATCGGCTAGCCAAGCGCCGAAAAGGCCACCAGCATTATCGATATCCCCTCCCCATGCGGTTTGGGACCAAGAAGGATCGGCCGGACTGAAGGTAAATAGTGCAACCGCAAGCAATACCGAGCTAAGAACGCCAACGATAAAGCAGCACTCTTTTAAGCGTTGGAAGCCATTTAAGCGTGAAGACTGGGGCTCTTCACTGGTTTTGATAATGGTTTCGACTTTCTTTGCGTTCTCTTTGAACATAAATCAACTTGAATATGGAAATGAAATAGGAAATTGCAAAACATTCCGAGCGGCATCAAGCCGCTCGGTAAATTGATTTAACCATATCAAGGAGAAAAACCCAATTACTCTCTGGCGAAAGCGGAAGCATATACCGCTTTCTTTGCAAGAAATTAACGAGTTTTGATCACAAGCTGGTTAGATTGTTTCACTTCTTCCATAACAACGTATGTGCGAGTGTCATTTACGCCAGGTAGACGTAGTAACGTATCGCCCAATAGTCGGCGGTAAGCACCCATATCTGATACACGGGTTTTAAGAAGATAGTCAAAGTCACCTGAAACAAGATGACACTCTTGTATGTCGTCTAGCTTTTGAACAGCTGAGTTAAACTGCTCAAACACATCCGGCGCACCACGGTTTAGCGTAATCTCAACGAATACTAATAGTGATGCATCCAGGAACTGCGGATTCAATAATGCAGTATACCCTGTGATATAACCCTGACGCTCTAAGCGACGTACACGCTCCAAACATGGCGTTGGAGAAAGTCCCACACGTTTTGAAAGCTCAACGTTTGAAATACGACCGTCTTTCTGCAGCTCATTAAGAATGTTGCGGTCGATACGGTCTAGTTCCTTGGACGGCTTTTTATAGTTGTCTGCCATTTTTTATTCCACCTTATTACTTCCTTGCAAAAAAATATACTACAACTTTTTAATATTTGGTGCCAAATTTTACAAATCTATAACTATACTAGTTATTAATTCGACAATAACACCCTACTAACAGTTAATACAACCATTATAGAAAGAGGATACAGGATGATCATTGGCGTACCTAAGGAAATCAAGAATCACGAATATCGTGTTGGTATGATCCCAGCTAGCGTGAGAGAACTCATCTCACATGGTCACCAAGTTTTAGTTGAGACCAATGCAGGTGCCGGCATTGGTTTTTCAGACGATGATTACATCGCTGTCGGCGCATCCATTCTCCCTCATGCTGCTGACGTATTTGCGCAAGCAGACATGATTGTAAAAGTAAAAGAACCCCAAGCAGTAGAGAGAGCAATGCTCCGCGAAGGGCAAATTTTATTTACTTATTTACACCTAGCACCAGATTTTCCACAAACTGATGAGCTAATCAAGAGCAAAGCTGTCTGTATAGCCTATGAGACTGTAACAGATAATATGGGTCGTTTGCCACTGTTAGCACCAATGTCAGAAGTGGCAGGTCGGATGTCTATCCAAGCTGGCGCGCAAACGTTGGAAAAATCGCACGGCGGTCGTGGTCTGCTCCTAGGCGGCGTACCTGGTGTTGAACCTGCAAAAGTCGTTATCGTTGGTGGTGGCGTTGTTGGTGCAAACGCTGCTCGTATGGCGGTTGGCCTTCGCGCTGACGTCACCATTCTAGACCGTAACGTAGACACACTTCGTAAGCTTGACGAAGAATTCCAAGGTCGCGCAAAAGTGGTTTATTCTACTGAAGACGCTATCGAGAAGCATGTTCTAGAAGCAGACCTTGTTATCGGTGCCGTTCTAATTCCTGGCGCAGCAGCACCTAAACTGGTCACTAAAGAGCACATTGCTAAGATGAAGCCTGGTGCAGCAGTGGTTGACGTGGCAATTGACCAAGGCGGTTGTTTCGAAACTTCGCACGCGACAACGCACGCAGATCCAACTTACATCGTTGATGAAGTGGTTCACTACTGTGTAGCAAATATGCCTGGCGCAGTTGCTCGCACTTCAACATTTGCACTCAACAACGCTACACTTCCATACATCGTGAAGTTAGCAAATAAAGGCTACCGCGAAGCACTTCTAGAAGACAAAGGCTTCCTTGAAGGTCTAAACGTTATTCACGGAAAAGTAACGTGTAAAGAAGTAGCAGAAAGCTTTGACTTGGAATACGTTGAACCTACTCAAGCTATCGCTATGTTCAATTAATGACAAAATAAAACATAACTTGTCACGTTTTGTTTACAAAAGCCCACGCATAAGTGGGCTTTTTCATATAGAGCGTTTGGCTATAAAGAATAACTAAATCTTATATGCACAAATTAAAATATTTCTAGGCGTGACCGATTTAGGGCAAAACTCTGACAATCTAACACGGTAACCACGTTCTTCAAGATAAAGCACTTTATCTAATGCGAGCCAGATCTCCAACGGACGTTGAAAAACAAGTTGCACTAAGCTCATTCTCTCCATTTGCCAGAAGCGTTGTTCGCTTAACTTTTCAAAATGAGAGAAATCGATTTCTTGAGGAAGAACAATGCCTTTTTGCTCCGCTGCCCAGCGACATAAAGATTCAAAACCATCACTTAATTGCGACTTACGGATACTCGGCACAGGCTGATACTCTGCCATTCCCAAAGCTTGTCGCGTGATCAAATCAAACCCAAGACGAAACATCATTTCCTGCTGACGATGACGACGCACGCGCTCTCCTCCTGTCACCGTTTGTTGTAATGGGATACGCAGTTCTTGCTTAGACAATGAGAGAGAAGAAGCCCTGCCCGATTCCGACATCGGCTGGTATTGTTCCGACTGAATCAAGTGGTAACAACAAGGTGATATGGTCATCGCAGCAATCCCATTTTCACTGCCGTACTGCATTAGACGAACGTGAAGGTCACCGCATGCATGCAGTGCTACTGCGTGTTGCGTTGGCTTAAACACGGCTTTCGCTTTGCTATCAAACGCGTCGCCTTGAATAAACGTCATCTTCCAATGATGTTCATTGGCTGCTTGTTGCCCCGAATCGCACAGTGCTTGTTGGTATTCAAAGCTGGTTACAGGCTGATCGGTTTGCGTTGTCAGGATTCGCCCCAAGTAACCTTTACCTGAGCACCATTCTAGCCATTCTTCGCCACAGTGTTGTTGAATTGCAGCTTCACCCATCGAGCTAATTTGCTCCAACTTACGTCCCGGAATACCGTTATCTAAACCACGAGCGAGTTCCAAGCCGTTTAACGACAAAAGCTCTAAATGAGTCAGTTCTGCGAGTTGTTCAAGCTCAGGCAAAAACGGACTAAGTGCTTTTAACGCGAGTTCTGGTGCTGCTTTGTATTCTTCGATTTGAGAGGGAGTAAGAGACGCTAGCCATTGGCACAGTCGAGGATGTTGCTCCTGCCAAGGTAATGATGTGTGAATGCTGCTTTTAAAAGGCTCGAATCGCCACAAAGATTGGTTTTCGATTAAGCAGTCATTAATAAACTGAAATTGCGTTTTCATAGCTCCCCCTACAACGAGCGCATTGTAGAGGGAATCGAAACATCAATGAAGTGTTATCTCACCGGAAGCTCGATGTCTTTAAACATCTCTTCGATTTCTGCATTAGACTTCAACGAAATCGCCTGCTCAACCACTGGACGCGTTAAGTGCGGTGCAAAACGCTCCATAAAATCGAACATGTAAGAGCGTAAGAATGTACCACGGCGGAAGCCGATGCTCGTGGTGCTCGCGCCAAACAAATGGCTCGCATCTATTGCAACCAAGTCACCGTCCTGCTCTTCATCCACAGCCATGCTTGCAATCACACCCACACCAATACCCATACGAACGTAAGTTTTAATGACGTCTGCATCAGTTGCCGTGAACACCACTCGCGGGGTTAAACCTTCGCGGTTGAATGCTGTATCCAGCTCTGAACGACCAGTAAAACCGAACACGTAAGTGACTAATGGGTAAGCGGCAAGATCACTGATCGTTACTTTGTCTTTCTTCGCTAGTGGGTGGTCTTTAGGCACAACTATTGAACGATTCCAGTGATAACAAGGCAGCATGATGGCATCTTGATATAAGTGAAGCGCTTCTGTCGCAATCGCAAAATTCGCTGTGCCTTTAGCTATCGCCTCAGACATTTGTGACGGTGTACCTTGGTGCATGTGTAACGACACTTTTGGATAACGAGAAGTAAAACCTTTGATGACATCTGGCAGTGCATAACGAGCCTGCGTATGTGTCGTGGTGATATTCAGCGTCCCCATTTCTGGATGGGTGTGCTCTCCAGCCACCGCTTTGATACTTTCTACACGAGCGAGAATTTCTTGCGAGATACGTACAATTTCTTCACCAGCTGGCGTCACTTGCGTTAAGTGCTTACCGCTACGTTCAAAAATCTGAATGCCTAACTCATCTTCCAGCAACCGAACCTGTTTACTGATACCTGGCTGAGAGGTATATAAGCTTTCCGCCGTTGCAGATACATTCAGATTATGGTTTACAACCTCAACAATATACTTCAGCTGCTGCAGTTTCATCGTAATCCCTTACTTATTCATGAGAGAGTTTATTGGCCACTCAAGCGAGCGATATAATAATTAGTTATAACGCGTTCAAATCGAAATGAACAGCAATTTCTAACTTATACCTCAATCACATACTAATAATCTTCAAGCAAGAAACAATATGCACAAAGTTGAGCCAATAAATGACCGAAGTTCTATGATGTGACTTCTATCAGTAACTAAAACGTGGGAGAGACAAAATAATCAAACAAATAAGGTGCCGAGTAAGATAAGATTCATGTATTCTTTAACGCTAGCCGCAGAAAAGTAAAGCAGACGCAAAGATATGAATATTGGTTTAATAATCGCTTTGGTAGCCATCCTACTGGTGTTAATCCTAGGCTATAACATTATGTTGCAATATAAGGTTAAAGTTGAAACCGCAAAAAGGCAGGAATCAGCGCGATATGTAGCCTTGATAGATGGTACTGAAGAGTTGATTGGTCATGCGCACCATATCCCTTTTAGTAAAGAGCTGTTGCTGTGTCTAAACAATCGTATTCTTGACGCGCTAGAGAGCATGCATGAGCTGGACCCGAAGAACAAGCAACTTGCTCAACGTATCGAAAATATGAAGCAGCAGATTACGCAGCTAAAAGAGAATGGTCCTACTGGCGAGAGTACCACTTTCAAGATGCCGAGTAGTGACAAACAAGCTATCGTCATGCTTAAGCTGGTTAAACGACTTCGCGACACTATCCGTAACGAGCACAACAAAGGCCGATTGGATACCCAGACTTACGTCACTGAAAATGCGCGCTTGGAAACGATGCAAATTCGCATCAACATTGAAAATGTCATCAAAAGAGCAAATGACTCTATCGCTCGTGGTCAACCAGGCACCGCACTTCAACTGCTGCGTAAAGGTATCGATGCTTTGAGCACTAAGAGCGATCCTTATTCTATTCAAGCGAAACAAAAGCTTGAAGAGATGTTAGGTGACTTAGATAAAAAGCGCCAAGATAAAAGCGATGCCGAAATGCAGCAGATTGCTGACAAAGAGCGTGACAATGACATGGAAGCTCTCTTCGGCGAGAAGAAAAAGTGGTAACATTCACTTCAGGTCAAAAAAGGCTGCAATTGCAGCCTTTTTTCTATCCGCAAGACAACGGATATGCCCAATAAAAATGTGAAGTACTAAAACTAAAATGATGAATCTAGACGCCTATCAAGATCTTCTTGCTCCCATTAACCAATTTCTGCAATGCAGTACACCTGATGAATGGGTAGAGGAAGCAAAGAAACCAGAGAACCTTCAAACCATTTTGTTAGACCACCTACTGTGCGAACTAAAAGCAGGCCAATCTGCCATGTTTTTAATTCGTAAGTATGCCGTTGACCAATCCAGTTCACATGCTCTACTTGACTGGTTTAAGCCCTACGAAGATTTTGCTTACCGTAACGTAGGCTCATTGGAAACTTTAAAAGGCAAGAGCAATATTTCTAAGTCAATCATGGCTAAGTCCGACTCACCATACAGCCAAGATTTGATCGATAAGATGGTGCTTTTGATAAAAGAGGAGTTACACCACTTTTATCAAGTTTTAGAGATCATGGAAAGTCGTGGAATTGAGTATAAAAATATTCCAGCAAGTCGCTATGCTAAAGGACTGATTTCGCATATGAAGACTCATGAGCCAGAAACGCTGATCGATAAACTCATCATTGGTGCGTACATCGAAGCCCGATCTTGTGAGCGTTTTGCCAAACTAGCACCACATATGGATGACGATATCGCAAAGTTCTACATTTCTTTATTACGTTCTGAAGCACGCCATTACCAGGATTATCTTGTATTAGCGGAGCAAATCGCAGGCAAAGATATCAGCGAGCGCATCGCCTACTTTGGACGTATAGAGGCAGATTTAATTTCTACGCCAGATACAGATTTTAAGTTTCACAGTGGTATTCCAGCCTAGCGAGCATATTCTCCCAAGGTTGAGCATACTCTGAACTTATATAGACAGAGAATAAATAAGCCGGACATTTCGTCCGGCTTATTTATTGTAGCAATGAGGTTAGGAATAAAGCTGAAACACAACAGCTAGAGCTGGAATGAACCCATTCGAGTTTTCAAGTTGTGCGCTAGGCTACTAATCTGCTGACAAGCCACAGCCGTTTGTGAAGCTCCCTCAGCCATCTCTGTTGAAGCACTATTAATATGCTCCACACTGCGATTCAGCTCTTCGGATACAGAATTCTGCTCACTGCACGCCGTTGCGATTTGTGTGCTCATTTGCGCTATGTTATCGACAGAATGTTCAATTTCTTTTATCTGGCTATCAGCATCATTAACTTGCTCAACACACTGAGAAATACCCTCCTGACAATCACGGCTTGAATGCCCTATTTTACTGCTGCTCTCTTGTAGCTGATTAACAATTTCCACAATTTGTGAAGTGGAGTCTTGAGTGCGTTGCGCCAGAGAACGAACCTCATCTGCCACAACAGCAAACCCACGTCCTTGTTCACCAGCCCGAGCGGCTTCAATTGCGGCGTTCAGTGCTAACAAGTTTGTTTGCTCCGCAATCCCGCGGATCACATCGACGACCACATTGATATTGTTTGAGCTCGATTCAAGCTCACGTGCCAGTTCATCTGATTCTTGGATCGTATGTGATACACGCTCAATTACTGCGATAGTTTGTTGTAACGTCACCGTTCCTTGCTTTGCCACTTCCGCAGCCGAATAAGCAGAGGTTGCGCCAACTTCGGTACTTTGTGCCACTTCACTTACAGCAGCTTGCATTTCTGTCATCGCAGAAGCCACCGAGCTAAGTTCAATTTGTTGATTTTGCATACCAGAAGCGGTCTGAGAAGAAATAGCACTCACTTCCTCTACTGCTGCCGTTAGCTGAATCGTTGAGTCATTAATCTCAGAAACCAACAAATGTAAGTTTGTTTGCATACCGACAAGCTCTTTGAGCAGCGTTCCTAACTCGTCTTTGCTCAATTCGCTTTCGTCGATTTGATTATTCAATTGACCCTTGGCGATTTTGGAAGCGAATTCCAGTGCTCGATCAACAGGCCCGCAGATGACTCGAGAAAGCAACATGGCAGACATTACCATGACCAATGCGACGACAAGCGCACCAACAGCAGCGCTGTATTGTGTAAATGCCGCTTCACTTTGTACTTCTTCGCCAATCAAATTCACCAACTCATCGTTCAACGCGAGGGTATCATCCAAGCTGCTCAACGCTTTTGAGTAGGTATCGAAACTTGATAAAATTACATCATTTGCACTTTCAGCATCGCCTTGGCTTAGCAATACGTTGTAAGTCTTCGTTTCTTTGATGTATTGATTCCAAGTTTCTTTAAAAACGCTAAAGGACTGCGTTTCACGCTTATTAAGGTCGAGCTTTTCGTATTCTGCAATACCAGCCTGCACATCAGAACGCCATTGGTCGAGGCCTTTTAACCACTCACCAATTTTGGGGTGATTTGCGTTTGGCAATAAAGAGAACTCATCTTTACGCACTTTAGTAATATCAACTTGGATACCTTTCAAAATCGCAACAGAAGGTAAACTTTTATCTGTTAACACTGAGATGTCTTTATTCAGTGTTAACAAACCTTGCACCAACATTACTGACACTAAACCAAACACGGCAAAAACGGTTAAATAACTAACCGATATTTTCTTTACGACACTTAAGTCTTTAATACGCATGCACTTTCTCCCCGCAGCCTTTCCAAACCTCTCACTTAAGTGAAAGCTTAACCTCTAAAACACACTGTTTTTTGCGCTCGATATCATTGAACGCTCTTATATACATCGGCTTGAGAGATCAAATCTTGACCAGTAATTGATAGTTTTATCACATGCTATTTTAGAGATAGGCTCGTATGCTCCGTATTGTGTCTACATCTTTTCATGAGCGCTTCTCGGCGCAGATCCAAGATCTCATCGATGAGCTTTTCTTTCGCGTTTATCCCAAAATGCTGGGCATAATTTTTTACTTTTGCTATCTCATTAGGCTGCAAGCGGTACACCTCTTTCTTTAAACGCGCTTCTGCTTCACTTCTAATCAGACCTTGCTCTTGTAACAATTTAATGATGGTTTCATCGGTTGGATTTACTGCTCTAGCCATGGTGCTCCATCTATCAATTTGAGTTCTAGCCATATGGCTAGATGAATGACGCCGCACAACTTATAGAGCAAAGATGACAGCTTGATTGCAGTGAATGCAATTCGTTGACTGTTGGTATTATTTTCCACCGCTTCAACGGCAACACACTCAATACCTCCACCCTCACCATTGAATAAAGATCACATTCTGATAACAATTTTCAGCACTGACTTAGATGTCATCCATATTTAACGTGCAAGTAACATTTATAAACAAGAATGATTACTCTAGTTCAAATGATGGAAAAATAAGATGAAATTTTCGCAGTGGAGCCTTTTATTAAGTAGCTTGATAGCGTTACCCAGCATTGCAGATACCGACGTTTACCTAACGAATAACTCTGATCAACCGTTAACTATTCAAGTAAAACATGAAGGCAGCGATTTGCTTCAATACGGAGACGAGTGGCAACAACATGTGCAGGTACTTGGTCCGTGGGAAACTAAATCTGTATTAAGCTTCAACCGCTGGGAGGGCGTGAAATCAAATCAAACTTACCGTTTTGAAACTGTGGTTTCTAGCCCCGAAGGTGAAAGCATAACACTCAATCAAATAATGGAAGGCCATTGGTACAATTCGACCATTGAATACGGCTTATCCGCAGCCGATGTCGAGTTATCTCTCAAAGATGATCGTAACATTCATCGTGCCAACACTAACGCTTTTGGTACGAGAGAAACCGAACTGGCATTTAAGTCAGACAGTACCGCTCGATATGATGATCTTTACTACACCATCACGCCAAGCAAGGTAGCGGAGTCTGTCGACAACGAAGAACAAAACCTTAAGTTGATGACTTATAACATCTGGGCGTTGACGGCTATTGCATCGCACATTGGAGATCGTTACGAACTGATTCCTCAACATGTAAAAGGTTACGATGTTTTGGCGCTGCAAGAGGTGTTTGCCAGCGGCCGTGAAGCATTCTTACGTGAGTTAGCCAAGGAATATCCTTACCAAACAAAGATGTTAGATAAAGAAGGCGTTAATATTCATGATGGTGGCGTAATCATAGTTAGTCGCTACCCTATCGTGAATGAAGCGCAATATGTCTTTCCCGATTGCTCTGGTACAGACTGCTTTGCCGATAAAGGCGTAAATTATGCGGAAATAATTAAAGGTGGTCAGGCTTACCATGTGTTTGCTACCCATACCGCATCTTTCGATACAGACACCGCCCGTGAGTATCGTCAGCGCCAGTTCAAACAAATCCGCGCACTCGCCCAATCTCTTGACATTCCTTCAAGCGAAACTGTGGTATACAGCGGCGACTTTAACGTAAACAAAAGAAAGTTCCCTGGTGACTACCAACAAATGATCGCTAACTTAAGTGCCATAGAGCCTCACTACTCTGGTTACACGGAGTCAACCTTTGATCCCCGTATCAATAACTTCGCAGGTGAAGCGTTATCAGGTGGCGAAAACGTGGAATACCTTGACTATGTTATGGTGAGTAGTGAATACGGGGTGAAATCATTCAATGACAACCGTGTAGACGTGCCGCGCACAACCGTAGAGAGTTTATGGAAACACTACAACCTTTCTGACCATTTCCCAGTAAGCGCAACAATCAAGCCATGAAGAAAATCGCTTTGATAATCATGTCCGCCATTATGGCGGGCATGATATTTTTAACTTTCAGTCACGATGTTCAAAAAGAAGAGCTCGCTTCCTCTCCTTCCCCTAAGACAAAAAATCAGAATGTCTCCAGTACATCACCACAAACAAGCAGCTTCGTGCCCGATACGGATACTTCACCACAAACAGCTAACCTCCCTTCCACAGTTCAAATAACGACTGAGCGATTAACTCAACTCAAAGGCAGGAAACTTGTCGCTGAACTTGAGACGTTTTGGCATGAGTGTATGTTGAACCGTAGTTGTGAAGAGCAGATCGCCTTGTTTGAGGCGCATTTATCTTTAGCTCGATTCCAGCTTTTGGCGAACTACCCTCAGCTCAGCAGCCAATGGCAAGAGAGTGTAGGAAATTTGTTATTTGATGAGCAGCAATCACTGGCGTCGCGTATTGCACAGCTGAAGAACGAAGCAAGACGCATCTGGGGAGAATTGGCTGATGTTGTTTTCGCGGATGAGTTCGCGCTGTACGATTTCAACTTAGAAGCCCAAAAGCTGGACACTCAAAGCCCAGATAACTTTTTGCGATCTTTCGAGCAACTCACCATTGACTGGCAAGAACATGCAGATGCTATCGGGCTAACAAGCGACCAGGAAAAATATGAGCGTGCAGTCGCCCTGATACCCAATAGCATGAGCTTTCCAGATCGCCAAACTATCATCGCAGAGCTGCAAAAAACTTACTTAACGAAGGACGAAAGCGAAGAGATTCACGCTCGTGAGCAACAAATTGCTGAGCAAAAAGAGCAAGTCAGAGGTTACCAACAAGCATTGCAACAACTTGAGTCCAGGCTCAGAAAAGAGAGAGCCACAAGCCATTCAAATTTGTCAGAACCGGAATGGCAAAGCTATTACCAACAAGAAGTCGCGGATTTTCGTCGTGAATTTTTTTCTTCTTAACAATGCGCTTTGACTGACTGGGAACTTAAAAAGGCACGTTGCTAACCAGCCGTCGTGCCTTATGTTCAACTCTCTACTTTTAATTCAGAATAAATTTAAACCAAATACATCTTTCACATCAAATAGCACTTTTTCGGTTTTCTCGCGAGAACGCTCACTACCTTGTTTTAAAATATCAATCAGCTGCGCTTTATCATTCAAATACATAGCGCGCTTTTCTCGAATAGGGCGAAGCATTTCTTGTAAGCATTCTTCTAACACTTTCTTGGTCAAACCATCACCTAATCCACCTCGTCGATAATGGTCTTTTAGCTGTTCGACATAATTTTTATCAGGATGAAAAGCATCGAGGTAGATGAATACAATATTCCCTTCGACTTGGCCAGGGTCCTCAATTTTCAGATGATTGGGATCGGTATACATAGATTTCACTGCCGCGGAAATCTCCTTTTCGGAGGCGCCTAAGTTGATTGCGTTCCCCATGCTTTTAGACATCTTATTTTTACCGTCAGTACTCGGCAAACGAGGTGCATCGCTAAGTAATGGACGGCATTCTCTAAGAACCTCTTTTCCACCCAAATGGTTTATTTTTCTCACGATTTCATTAGTTTGCTCTAACATCGGCAGTTGGTCATCACCCACTGGTACTAGCGTCGCATGAAACCCCGTAATATCAGCAGCTTGAGAAATTGGATACGTTAAAAAGCCTGCGGGAATAGAGCGTTCAAAACCTTTACTCTGAATCTCATTTTTAACCGTAGGGTTTCTCTCTAATCGTGCGATAGAAACAAGATTACTGTAATACATTGTCAACTCGGCTAACGCTGGAATTTGAGACTGCAACGTGATCGTAGTTTGAGCGGGGTTGATACCAACAGCCAAATAATCTGCAACGACATTGAGAATATTAGAGAATACCTTTGATGGGTTATGCGCGTTATCCGTCAGCCCTTGCATGTCCGCAACCAAGATCGTTTGCTCGTGCTCCGTTTGCAATTTGACTCGTTGTTGCAATGAACCAATATAGTGCCCGAGGTGTAATGGACCTGTTGCTCGATCTCCGGTAAGTATAATTTCACGCTGAGATGTATTTTTATGGCTATTCATATTTGTCTCCAAGTATTTAATAGATCGCTACTGGAGATAAAAAGATCAAACACTCTTAGCTACCATCCTGCAGCTTAAGAATGTAAGTATTCCGCGCCGCTCTATTTAGAGCGCCACCAAGAGAAGGTTGTTAATGAAGGGCGAACGTGTATTTTCATGTTTTTTAAACTAACAGCACACACCGCAGAACTCAATCTGTTTTGTACTGAATTAGTGTGAGTGTTCCAACAGCCAATTAAGAGGATTACATTGGTAAAGACATCGCAATGACCAAAACCGCACCAAATACCGAACCAGAGACAAACGCACACAGTACAGTTTTGTTGTGTTTCCTTTTCATTGATGAACTCCTATCCATAACTACGATGACCAGCCCTCACATCTAATACGCATGTGGATGCATCACGACAACGAGTTAACCAACATATCGCTCGTAGGACCAGTACCGCTTTGTTAAATTGGGACCTCGTCCATAACTTGGAGTGTAAATGACTCCGGAACCTACAACAGAAGAAAATTTCATCACGTTACTGTCCTACCCTCCGGGTTTGTGGCTTAATAGGCAGCAGGAACACTTTTTTCTTTTACTGCGGATACTTACATGGAAGCTGTTTTACATCAGTTGCAATTCTCTTTGTCGATAACCGGACCTATCTGTTTGATGTTGGTACTTGGCGTTCTTTTTAAGCGCTTTGGTCTAATCAACGATAATTTTATCGAAGTAGGCTCTAAACTGGTGTTTCAAGTTACCTTGCCTGCAATGTTATTTGTCAGCATTGTGGCTTCAGAACACGACTTTTCCGCGGCAAGTGGATTCGTCAATTTCGGCGTCATCGCTAGTATTTCGTTTTTCATTTTCACCTACCTTTCCGTCAAACTTCTGTTCAAAGCGTCGCCTGACCAAGGCGTTCTCATCCAAGGTGGGTTCCGAGCAAATACAGGTATTATTGGTATCGCTTACGTTGCCAATGCGTATGGTTCTCAAGGTGTGGCGCTAGCAGCGCTCTATGTCGCGGTCACCACATTTATTTATAACGTCCAAGCGGTAATTTGCTTATCGCCCAAGGGGGCAACGTCTGCCTCGCAAGCAGCAAAGATGATGGGCCGAACACTGACTAGGAATCCGCTCATAATCTCCATTGTTCTAGGAATGGCTTTTTATTTACTCGCTATTCCAGTACCGAATGTGGTTATTGATGCAGGAGACTACTTGTCCAAAATGACATTGCCTTTGGCGCTGTTGTGTACGGGTGGCTCACTTGACTTTAGCTTGATGAGAAAAGAGAAAGGTCCATCTTGGTTTGCGAGCAGTTACAAGCTCATCGTAGCGCCAGTCATCATCACCATGGGAGCTTACTTAGTAGGATTTCGAGGAATTGAGCTAGGTATTCTTTTCTTTATGAACGCCTCTCCAGTCGCTGCTGCCAGCTATGTCATGGCGCGTTCCATGGGGGGCAATGCCACATTAGCTGCAAATATCATCGCACTCACTACGGTGCTTTCTACCGTGACCTGTACGTTGGGCATCCTATTTCTTAAGTTCTACAACTTAATATAATTGGCCAGCGATAAAATAAAGACGCTAGACGGCATTGATGTAAGTTACTGGTCGTGATTCGCAAAAGTGAGCTTTCTTACCAGACGAAAAAATTCACTCGCTTCAGATTCCGACAAACAAGAAAAAAACTCTTTCTGTAAATTCGTCATGATTTGATGAACTTGCTTTAAAGCATTTGCCCCCTCTTTTGTCATGCTTAGCATTTTAAGGCGCTGATTCGATTTACTTTTAGAAACTTGAACAAACCCTCTCTTTTCCAGATTGTCCACCATCCGCTTTGCTACACTTCGCTCAGTTCGAACCGCATCAGCTAACGCTTGCTGGCTCATAGGCTGAAATTCTTCTAAAGCGGCCAGTGCACTTGCCATTTCTAGTGTCATCAAATTTTGCCGAGAGAGCTCGGCTTGGGCACGATTGCGGTACATGCGCTGCATCACACCACAAACAAACATAGGACTTTGATCCAAAACGGAAATTGGGGAAATTTTCTGATCTTTCATCGTCGTTTTTCTTCTTTAGGCTTTCATTCGGCCGAAAAGGCTGTGCTGATACTGCACACAACACGCCGTCTTTCAGGCTCGCGTCATAGACGGTAACCACCAAGTGAAAACATAAAATAAAGAGCGCCGAAGCGCCCTTTAATCGTGTTTATTATCACTAGTATAACTCAGTTAAAACAACCAAGTCCTACTCGCTTTGCTGAGTGGGTTTAGTGCTGGTCTCAGACAACTCTGCCTCCGACTCTTTTCTCGCACGTCGATCAAACAATCGCTCAACCACTACAAAGAAGATTGGGACGAAGAATATACCCAATATCGTGGCACTGATCATGCCACCAAGTACGCCGGTACCCACTGCGTTTTGACCTGCCGATCCCACACCTGAACTGATAGCAAGTGGTACCACACCCAAACCAAAAGCAAGCGATGTCATGATAATTGGGCGCAGACGAACGCGAACAGCATGTAAGGTTGCTTCGATAAGCCCAGCGCCTTTCTCATAGTAGTCCTTTGCAAACTCAACAATCAGAATGGCGTTTTTGGTTGCCAAGCCGACCGTCGTTAATAAGCTCACCTGGAAGAACACATCGTTATCCATACTGCGCGTCATTACCGCAAGCACAGCACCAAGCACACCAAGAGGAACAACTAACACCACGGCGAAAGGTACTGACCAACTTTCATACAAAGCGGCAAGAACTAAGAATACGACGAGGATAGATAGCGCATATAGCATCGGCGCTTGGTTTCCGGAAAGGCGCTCTTCATACGAAATACCATTCCAGTTCACCGTGAAGCCTTCCGGTAGCTTTTCTACCATTGCTTCAATTTCTTCCATGGCTTCACCAGTACTTACACCAGGAGCTGCACCGCCTTGAATATTCATTGCTGGCAAACCATCAAAGCGCTGCAAAAGAGGAGAACCATAGGTCCACTCGCCACTCGCAAAAGCAGAGAAAGGCACCATCTCTCCTTTAGCGTTGCGTACGTACCATGAATCGAAGTCTTTTGGCTGCATGCGGTATTCCGCATCACTTTGCACCATCACTTTCTTCACACGACCGCGGTCAATATAATCGTTAATGTAAGCCCCGCCCCATGCAGCTGACAGGATTTGGTTTACGTCATTGATACTGACATCCAAAGCACGAAGTTTGACGTGGTCAATGTTCACTTTGTACATTGGCGCATCTGCCTGACCGTTTGGACGAACACCAACAAGTTTCGGGTTTTGTGCTGCCATGCCCAGAAGTTGCCCTTGAGCCGCAACTAATGCATCGTGCCCTTTATTCAACGAGTCTTGGAGATAGAAATCGAAACCTGTCGAGTTACCTAGCTCTTGAATCGCTGGAGGGGCGAACGCAAACACCAAAGCTTCTTTAATAGTAGAGAAGTACCCCATCGCTCGGCCCGTAATGGAAGCGGCATCGGCGCCTGGCGCTTCACGCTCAGACCAATCTTTCAGGCCGATAAATGCCATACCCATATTTTGGCCTTGGCCTGCGAAACTAAATCCAGCAACGGAGAAGACAGATTTTACATTGTCTTTTTCGTCTACTAGATAAAAGTCACGCATTTTCTCAAGTGTTTTTTCCGTCTGCTCTTGTGTTGAGTTAGGCGGCAAAATAGCCATTGAGAATACTGTGCCTTGGTCTTCATCTGGCAAAAATGACGTTGGAAGGTTCATAAATAACCAGCCAGCACCTGCACTCATTGCCAAAAATACAACCAACATGCGACCTGTGCGTTTTAAAAGTTTAGCAACACCGGTTTCATAGCCAGCTGTCATCGCATCAAACTTGCGGTTAAACCAGCCAAAGAAGCCTTTCTTTTCTAGAAGCTCAGCATCGCCTTTTTTCAGTAATGTTGCACATAATGCTGGAGTCAGAATTATCGCAACCAAAACGGAAAGCGTCATAGCCGCCACAATAGTTATTGAAAACTGACGGTAAATAACCCCGGTAGAACCAGACATAAACGCCATAGGGACGAATACCGCTGAAAGCGTCAACCCCACACCAATCAGGGCACCAGTGATCTGCCCCATCGATTTTTTGGTCGCTTCTTTGGGCTCCAACCCATCTTCATGCATCACACGCTCGACGTTTTCCACCACAACGATGGCATCATCCACCAGCAAACCGATAGCCAGAACCATCGCGAACATGGTTAACGTGTTTACGCTAAATCCAGTCGCGTACAAAATAGCGAAGGTTCCGAGCAATACGACAGGCACTGCGATCGTTGGAATGATCGTCGCACGGAAGTTCTGCAAGAACAGGTACATGATTAAGAACACAAGAAGAATAGCTTCTAATAGCGTTTTAACCACTTCTTGAATCGAGGCTTTGACGAATGGCGTTGTTTCAAATGGGTACGCAATCTGCAACCCTTCTGGGAACGTTGCACTCAGTTGTTCTAAGCGCTCTTTTACCGCATTGGCTGTCTCAAGCGCGTTTGCGCCAGTACCTAATGAAATACCTAACCCCGACGCTGGGAAGCCATTATATTGGCCTCGAATATCATAACTTTCTGCACCACGCTCAACGCGAGCTACATCTTTCAAATAAACATTCGAACCACTGGCGTCGGACTTAAGAATGATGTCTTGGAACTCTTCTACACTGCTCAAACGACTTGCAGAAGAAATCGTAGCATTCAACAACTGACCTTCCTGCGCAGGTGCCGCACCCAGTTGACCTGAAGAAACTTGCGCGTTCTGTTCACTGATCGCGTTCGCTACATCGATTGCGGTCAAGTTGAACTGCGTAAGCTTAAATGGATCCAGCCAAACTCGCATCGCATACTGCGCACCAAACGCCTGCACTTGTCCTACGCCAGTTACACGACTTATCGGGTCTTGAATATTCGTTACAACAAAGTCGCCGATATCGTTTTCTGTAAAGTCAGGATCTTCAGAATAAACTGCGACAACCATGAGAAATGCCGTATTGGATTTATTGACGACAATACCTTGGTTTTGTACCTCCATCGGCAATGAAGTCAATGCCAATTGCAGTTTGTTCTGCACCTGTACTTGCGCGATATCAGGATCAGCTTCGCTATCAAACGTCAGGGTAATTGTCGCATTACCAAATGCATCACTGCTCGATGATAGGTAGCGAAGGTAATCTAATCCCGTCATGTTTTGCTCGATAACTTGCGTTACCGAGTCTTCAACGGTTTTTGCTGATGCACCTGGATAGCGAGCACTGATGGTGATCGTCGTCGGTGAAATCGTTGGGTATTGCGAGACGGGTAAATTGAATAATGACATTACCCCCGCCAACATCGTTAGAATCGCGAGAACCCAAGCAAATACCGGACGATCGATAAAAAATCGTGCCATGATTACTCCTGTTCACCGTTTTGGATAGTTACCGAACTGCCTGGCCCTACCTTTTGTAAACCGGCGGTAATGACTTTATCACCCGCGTTCAAACCATCAATAATGCGCCATTGGCTATTGATCGCTTCAGCAGTCTTCACTGGTTTCGCTTCCACTTTGTTCTCGCCATTAACCGTCATCACTGTCGCTTTACCTGTCGCATCACGAGATACCGTATTTTGTGGTATTAGAATCGCATCAGGGTCGACACCAGTAATGACCGTCGCACGAACAAACATTCCAGGTAGCAACAAACCGTCAGGGTTTGGGAATTCGGCACGAAGCGTCACGCTGCCCGTACTTTCGTTCACATTGACCTCAGTAAATTTCATTGTGCCTTTGTGTTCGTAAGTGCTGCCATCTTCAAGCATCAATGTAACTTGCGCAGAGTCATCTTCTTGCATATGGCCTTGGGAGAGTGATGCTTTCAAACGCAGCAGTTGCGCGGATGATTGCACAATATCAACATTGATAGGGTCAAGCTGCTGAATGGTCGCTAATTTGGCAGCTTGGTTAGCCGTAACCAACGCACCCGCTGTCACACTCGATTTACCGATCACCCCGCTAATCGGAGCTTTGACTTGCGTATAATCTAAGTTGATTTTTGCTGTGTTGATCTTGGCTTTTGCGACTAGGACCTGCGCTTTCGCTTCTTTGTATGCCGCTTCTGCTTCATCCAAGTCTTGTTGGCTGATGGATTTTTTGGTGATCAAGGTTCTGTAACGCTTCACCGTGGCATAGGTCGACTCTGCCGCAGCTTGCGCACGGATTAATTCCGCTTCAGCGCTCAGCAAATCCGCCTGAAATGACGAATCATCAATTTGATATAGCGACTGTCCTTGTTCAACAAATCCACCTTCAACAAAATTTCGTTCCGAAATAATGCCAGTAACTTGCGGACGAACTTCTGCTTCTTTGAATGCTCGGCTACGACCCGGCAACTCTACTGTCAATGCTTGGCGCGTTGGCTGCACTGTTAACACTTCTACTTCGGTTGCGGGCGCAGGACCACCACCTTGGCTCGATCCTTCTTCGCTAGGTTGACATCCAACCACAAAAAGGCTCGACGCAATCAGCAGAGATAGCGTGGTTTTACGTCTCATGAATTTTTCTCTCTTATCTACCGACAAGCCTTCAAGATTCCTTATTAAAAGCTTCTAGAATGACTTAATAATGACTAAAGGATGTATATCCAGAACAAATTAATTAGGATGATAAATACCCAGTGTTGTACATACAACAAAATTTACAGTTCTATACGCTTACGAAAAACGTTTATGGTAAAGGTGTTATGAAGTTCTCAAATTTGAAGATTTTGGGTTGGAAATCACATTTTCCTGTGTGCAATTGCAATGGTTAAAAAGCAGCAAAAGTGATGATAAAAGCATCATCACGCTGTACAGAGTTTGTTACCGCTGTCTAGGGTTATTTGCCCACTCTGGTATACGAACTAAAGTGAGAAAGGAATGTAAATATAGTCGAAATTTCACAAGTCAGGTTCGCCACTTATCTAAAAAATAACCCGCTAAGAAGCGGGTTATTTCGTCAGTGAGATTGCTGTTCTCAAGCTTATACTTTGAACTGACTGACCTGATGATCTAAACGTTGAGTTTGCTCTGACAACATGGCTAAAGAAGCTTGCGCTTGGTTTACGATTTCCACAATTGAAGTGCTACTGTCTGCAATGCCTTGTACGTTGCTATTTACTTCGTCACTTACTGTACTTTGCTGGCTCGCAGCCGTTGCAATGTGTGTATTCATCTCGTTCATACGTGAAATCGCGTTCAAGATTTCAGAAAGGGATTCACTCGCTCGGCCAGCGGACTTGATCGTTTCATCACTGCTATTTTGGCTACCGCGCATCACTGCTACAGCTTGTCCTGCACCAGATTGTAGCTTTTCAATCATGGTTTGGATTTCTCCCGTACTCTGTTGCGTACGACTGGCTAAAGAACGAACCTCGTCCGCTACCACAGCAAAGCCTCGCCCTTGCTCTCCAGCGCGAGCCGCTTCAATGGCTGCGTTAAGCGCTAATAAGTTTGTTTGCTCGGCAATACCACGAATTACATCCAGTACGGACGCAATGTTACTCACATCATGATCCAATGTGTTAATGACGTGGCTTGCGCTTTCGATTTCACTTGCGAGGCTACGAATTGAGCTAACCGTTTGATCCAAAATAACATTGGTATTGGTAAGTTCATCATTCGCTGTTTGGCTCGCAACCGCAGCTTCGTTAGCGCTATCGCTTACATTTCTGCTGGTGACTTGCATTTCATGCACTGCCGCCGCTACCGCCTCACTATCTTTTTGCTGAGAAACGGTCGAGTTCGCGATGGTCGTGGTCAACGAGCTAAGATTTGCCATTTCGTTACGTAAGGTATTTGAGCTTTCAATTACCTGAGCGACTGTCATTTGAATTTTGGACACAAACTGGTTAAATGCGTCTGCTAAATTGCCAATTTCGTCTTGTGTTTTTACATCGATTCGCTGACTTAGATCACCTTCACCGGACGCAATTTCTGTCATCGCATTTTTAATATCATTGATAGGCTTCACAACCGTTTGTAACAACAAAAAAGCCATCGCGATAGCGGCAAAAATAACAATCACAATGCCAGCCTCAAGAATGAGTTCTGCTCTTGTTGCAGCCGCTGATATCTCGTCCTTCAATTGGTTTTGCTTTTCTTCTATTGCATCTTTTACAACGTTAAGCTGCGCTCTAACCTCGATAAATTGGTCTTCAAAGGTATGTTTGTGCTCATTATAGTAACCACGCCATTGAGATTGAGGTAAACGTAGCATCGCTTCATAACTTACTAACCATTTTTCACCCAAAGAGACAAGCGTTCGAACTTCATTACCATGTGTAGAAGGCATCACACCGGCTTGTGATAGCTCAATCATTTGTTCCATACGTGGCAGTGCTTTGTAGGCGTTGTCTTTGTATTCACCGATGTGATGATCAATATCGTTTTGAGTATCAGAAAGAGCAACACCTTGGATTGCAGATGTAGCTTGGTAAAGATCGCGGTAAGCATCCTCAATCGTTAATAAGTTCGGCACGATCTGTTCGTTGAGTGTCTCACTCAATTCAGATTGCTTCCAACCTGTCATAACGTTTAATACAGAGCTCACAATAAACAATCCAATAATCAATGACAGCGGAATCACTATCTTCTGCTTGATCGTTAAGTTCTGGAACATGAATAGACTCTCTTTATTTATGGTATACAAACTGCCGAAAATTATATCAAACAAATAGAGTATACTATTAGGTAAAATAGACTATTCAACATGAAATCTAATGACTTTTTGACAAGGGTTCTAATTTCAACAATTAGTTGATTTTATAGAAAATTTAACAAATAGATCTTTTCAAAATATGCAAATTAAAATGCTCTTTCAAAACGAAAAATATGTAACAGAAAGTGAATTAAAAGGGACCACATTTTGAAGAATAGATCGAATCAATGATTTACTGAGAACACATACAAAACACAGTTCTTGGATTGAGCACCACCGCGGAATATGCAAAGGTCCGAACATTTCTTCTAAAGCTCAAAAAAACCATTGTTTATCTGACGTGTTTAAGGGTACTCCTTGATGATGTTAGTCGTGATGTTGGCAGACAGGATGCTTACAAGTTTTCGAAGTTAACCAGTAGCACAGTGAACGATTCAGATTTTCTTGAGCGCCAAGGCAATAAAAAAGTTTGCTATTTTCCTCTCAAGAGACGCATTAAAGAAAATAATGCAACCTAGTCACAAAGTCTTGCTACATCTTCAGAAAAGAATGATGTTGCTAAACAAATCTGGTGCAGCATACACATTGAAGCTAAACTCGTTTAAGGAACTTTTTCATATCAATATGAGAAAACATAGATTTCTCAAAGTTACATCAACCATTCAACGATTAAACTAATGTTAGCGTACCGGTACGTCCGAAAACTCCATGCATGAACCATTTAAAAGAGCCAAAATGTTCCAACCCAACTTCGCCTCAGTGGAGTGGCGAGTCGTTTCGCTCGCTCTCCTACTCTCTCTACCTCATACTGCTCATGCGGATCCACTAGATAAGGAAATTAGCAACCTTCTTCAACAACGTTTTTCTATCGCGGTGTTGCTGTCCGATACTGACGCAATTGCGTTTGGTATTGGCGACTTTGATCCGAATGCATTATTTGATACCGCCAACCCAGAGTTCGGGACTGACGAGTCAATCAATGAACGTCGAAGCAAATCCGTATATGTTCTCCCTTACACGACTAACTTTGACATAGAGGGCAGCGAGGATTTACATGAGCTGTCGTTTAAGGCATTTACGATACAAACAGAGAATGATCTCAAACTATTCGGCACAAGTAAGGATCTTCTCAAGGAAAGGACATACGGTGCATCGATTGGTTATGGGTATCTATACAAAGCAAGTGAAAACGTCACCCTTAGCACCAGAACGACGACTCACCTTATGCGTTATGAAAACTCATTCTCTACCGATAATAAACTTTCCTCCATCATTGGAAGAATCCTAGACGGCCGTGCCGTTAACGTTTCAGCATGGGCGGCAATAGTTCAACCATCCATTAAAGCCAAATACACGTCTCCCACAAGTTGGGGGAAATGGCATGCCAGTTCGACATTGAATTCATTCATTGGGCACAGCTGGGGAAGCGCAAATAACGGCAATATAGGCAACCCTAAAGGTTGGTACCTATCTAATGAAATCACCGGTTACTACAATATTTATCACGGTGAGCAAGCTTTATTTACTGGGATTAAAAGAGTCGACCTTTCGCATGATTTAAGCGATGAACTGGGAAGTCCGCATTACTACGAAGCTTCTATAGGATGGCTATTTTATGCACCAAAGCCCTTTGATTGGTTGGACAATTTCGGCATAGGCGTTAACTTCAACTACGGCTCGACTCTCAGAGGTGGCAGCATTCAACTTTACTACAACAAACAATAACGCTGTCAGTACAGGAACCAGTTGGTAGCATATATAACAAGAAGAACTAGAAGACACAAAAGGAATGGCAGAGTTAGCGTCTTCGCAAACTTTTTCATGAGACTTGGGTTATCAAACACCACACCTTCCGCTTCTCTTACCCTTCGCTCTTCGTCAAAATGCCATTTAATGGCTAAGTAGGCTCCTATCCCTAATACAATAAGCTTAAAAGCTCCAGCAAAGTAAGGAAAGAAATTAGCCCAACTGTCGTTCATTATCCATCTCCATCAAATTCAATATCAGCTTTGCGGTGGCAGAATCCAAGATTCATGTAGAATGCCCCCCCCTCAAAGTCAGACTCTCTGGCTAGCGTCAGTCTACTGCTCGAGATAGCTGTCCACAACTCTCTTTACCATATCGGCATTTATTAATTATTTAATAAATAACAAGAAAGACACTAGCACACTTGCTGAAAAGTAAGTGTCAGTTTGGATTGAAACTCATCAGGAATCGAAAATGGTCCACAGTCGACTTGTTGATCTAGTGAAAGCCGAATTACCTAGCTTTAAATCGTTCGCTAGTATAAAAATGTAGCCTATCGCACTTCTGGTCGAGTCCTAACAAACTTATGATGCATATGTCATTAGCGGTGCAATTTTAAGTTTATCAATTAGCTAAAGTTTCCCACCTTAACTGTCAGTAAGCTTGCTGTGTTTGAGACGATCTCGACATGACTAGTGTATAAATAGTATGGAGGTTCAAAGTGAAGGCAAGGCAAATTTCCTTACTAAAAATATTGTTTCTGTAATTTTATTTCAGGATTATCGAAACCATCATAAGGATAATTCGAACTAATCTTAATCCATGCTCCTTCAGTTACATTTGCTTTCTTTTACTCACTTCTCGCGACTATTAGTGGTATTTTGAGACAATTTCCTACACTCCTTTCTTTGTCTTAGTTGATATAAATCATGGTTAGAAGAAAACAGAATCACCTGTATTTCTCGATACATGAATCCAAACTGCCCGACTTTTCGTAACTAAATTACAGATAGACACGATTTTTAGTATGGCACGTTTTTGAGGAACCAAGATGTTAGATACCCTCATGCTGTCGCGGATCCAGTTCGCGGCCAATATCAGCTTTCACATTCTCTTCCCGACCATCACCATCGCGTTGGCATGGATGTTGGTGTTTTTCAAGTGGCGATATAACCGCACACAAGCCCCCGTATGGCTCGATGTTTATTACTTCTGGGTCAAGATATTCGCTCTCACTTTCGCCTTGGGTGTGGTATCCGGCATTACGATGAGTTTCCAGTTTGGTACCAACTGGCCAGGCTTTATGGAACGAGTCGGAAACGTAGCTGGACCATTGCTCGGATACGAAGTGATGACCGCCTTCTTTATGGAAGCCACCTTCCTGGGTGTAATGCTTTTTGGACGAGGACGAGTACCGGAATGGGTTCATACTCTCGCCACCGTTCTGGTTGCTGTTGGGACAAGTATGTCCGCATTTTGGATTCTGGTGCTTAACAGCTGGATGCACACACCAAGTGGCTATGAAGTGATTGACGGCATTGTTCATGTGACCAGTTGGAAAGAAGTCATTTTCAATCCTTCTTTACCGTACCGTCTTCTACACACGCTATTAGCATCGGCGCTGACTGCCAGCTTCTTGATTGCAGGTATCTCGGCTTATCAAATAATGAAAAAGCCAGATCACCGTTCAGCCAAACTTAGCCTAAAAGTCGCGCTGTTCGCGGCGGCTGGATTTATCCCGATACAAATCTTTGTCGGTGACCTGCACGGGTTAAACACGCTTGAACATCAACCTGCAAAAATAGCAGCAATGGAAGGTGTGTGGGAGACCGAGCAAGGCGCGCCCCTTCTTCTGTTTGCGATGCCAAATGAAGAAACTCGCAGCAATGATTTTGAAGTGGGCATCCCAAAGCTGGCGAGTTTGATTCTTACGCATGACTTAGACGGGGAAATCCAGGGACTTAACGAGTTTGCGCCTGACCACCCGCCAGTGAAGCCCTTGTTCTTTGGTTTCCGCGTGATGGTTGGTGTGGGTGTTCTTATGCTGCTGGTTAGCTGGTATGGCGCGGTGAAGCTAGCACGCAAAAAAGCGCTACCTAAACCTTACCTATACACAGTATTAGCTATGACGTTCTCTGGTTGGATAGCCACACTGGCGGGTTGGTATGTTACTGAGATTGGTCGACAACCTTGGTTGGTCAGCGGTGTATTGCGAACATCCGAAGCCGTCACCACGGTTGCGAGCAGTAGCGTGATGACTTCGCTCATTATGTACTTAGCCATTTATGCTGCATTGCTGGTTGCGTACATCCATACCCTATTCTATTTGGCGCGCAAAGACGTTGCAGCCCATGAAGTCCCACTGACACAACAAGAGGCCTAATCATGCTCAACTATCTACCAGAAATTTATCTTCTGCTGCTTGGCTTCTCGGTCTTTATGTATGCCGTGCTCGACGGCTACGACCTTGGCGTCGGTATCCTGTTGCCAAGTGATAATGAAGCGCAACGTGACCGAATGATAGCCTCTATCGGCCCTTTCTGGGACGCGAACGAAACGTGGTTGGTGTTAGCCGTTGGTATTTTGTTGATTGCCTTTCCTACCGCTCACAGTTTGATTTTAACGGAGCTTTATATGCCTACTGCCATAATGCTTATCGCACTGATCATGCGTGGCGTAGCGTTCGACTTCCGAGCCAAAGCCAACTCGGATCATAAACCTCATTGGGATTGGTGCTTCCGAATTGGCTCACTAATCACCGCACTAACTCAGGGTTACATGGTGGGTCGTTACATCATGGGATTTGAACAATCAACCGAAGCATTTGGCTTTGCTTGGTTAAGCGCACTTTGTGTAGCGGCGGCGTACGTTTACATCGGTGGCGCATGGTTAGTACTAAAAACGGAAGGTGATTTGCAAATACGCTCGGCCCGTTGGTCTCGCCGTGCTGGTTGGTTAGCGGCCTTAGGAATTTTGGTGGTTAGCGTTGTAAACCCGATTGTAAATCAACAAGTTGCCTTGCGTTGGTTCAGCTTCCCAGAAATCTTGTTGCTTGCCCCAGTTCCGTTAATTGTATTGGCAACCATCTTCCTAGTTGATCGCTATTTGCGTCAGGTTCCAATGGTGAATGATCTGGGTGTGCGCTGGCCTTTCTTTGGTGTCACTGTCATTTTCGCGTTGAGCTTTCTCGGGCTTGCGTATAGCTTCTTCCCAGAAGTTGTGCCGGGATTAATGACCGCACAAGAAGCCGCCTCCTCGCCTGCGACGTTAATAATCGTGGGCTACGGTGTGATGATTGTTATGCCGGTGATATTGCTTTACACCTTTGTGGTATACCGGATCTTCAAAGGCAAAGCGACAGAACTTAGCTACAAGTAGGAAAGGGAATTCCTCAACAAAGCGCCGCTGCTCATGCGGCGTTTTTTTTGCAGTACTCAACGACTAAAGTATCTACCCAAGGCGACTGAGTGGGAACGCTGAGAGAATGTAGCGGCAGCCAGTAGTTTGTTCCTAACTAGAACGAGATAACCGTTTCTCAACTATAGCGATACAGGCACAAAAACAGAAAGAATATTTGATGTTACAGAAGGTAGACCGCCACTTTAAAACGCTTTGAGTATTTTTTGCGCTCAATGAGGTGCAAGTATACTTATGCTTTTTATGACTTGTGAACACTCAATTGCATGTTATGTTGCTGTTGAAATCGTACATGAAATAAGGACAAGAACATGAAGATAAGATGCAAAACGACGCAAAGCATTGAAAAATTTAACCCTGATGACCTCAATCCAAACACAGATCTCTTTGGTATGATTGCTGTTGTATTCGTGTTCATGGCTGTTTTGCTTAGCATCTAGTAGTGCTACGTTCATTCTTATGGCCGTATTCATACCTCATGTGATATGGGTGCTAAATTCTAGATTAAAGCGGATAGGCTAACCCGCACCAATCAGATTATGGCTGCCTCTGTATAGCATCTTCAATTTTGGCGTTGTATCGAGGTGAGATGTGAATAGTTGGCTTGTAGATAGAATGGCGCTTGCACCTTGAGCACTCTTGTGTACTTTCAATGACGCATTACTTTAGTGTAGATACGAAAAAAGGCCTGATAAATCAGACCTTTTAGAATGTGGCGGTGAGTGAGAGATTCGAACTCTCGATACGTTGCCGTATACACACTTTCCAGGCGTGCTCCTTCAGCCACTCGGACAACTCACCGAATCAAATTTTGGTTAGCATCATTGGCTAACGAGGCGCTAATTTAATGATTATGTGCCTGATGGTCAAGGCTAAACATAAAAAAAAGCGCCCTTTTCGAATCGATTGCTCACTAAGTAACTAAATTGAGCAAAACTGGGGCATTTACATGCTTTGAGAATAACCGGGAACACGGAACCAACGGCGGCACATGTCCAAGAAGTACCCATACAACACACCCATGCCACAAGAAATAACAGCGTTACTTGCCACTGCGGTCACAATTTGATCTGTAGACGCGCCAACTGCGAATAAAATACCCGCATAAACTGGAGATTGAAATAGTACATAAGCGACCAGATCAGAGATGTTCTTCATAAAGGAAGACGGTGACACCTTACTACCTTGATGCAGCACCCAATCACGAAAAACCCCATACGGCCAAGCAATAGCGATATTCACTGGAATCGATAGCGTACGCGATGCTAGAGATTGCTCAAATGTCATCCCTGAAATCAAAATCTCGACAATCATCCCTGTGATAAAGCAAAAAACAACCATAGCAAAGGTATCCGCTGCGGCGTGACGAATACAAAATGGTCCACGAGACTTCATTTACAAAACCCTTAAAATCAAACACTGCAATTAATAAAAATAATAAAACTATTAACCACTAAAAAGACATCAAGCCAGTTAATGATGCAATTAGAACACACACAAACTAGCTTATGGCTCTGTATTTAAAATTAAGTTGTAAATTTATAACCAACTTTTAAAGTAAAAGTAGTTTTTTTCACCAATGGCGAGTAAAAACGCCTAAAATCACGTAAAAATGGTACAAAAACACGGATTTCACTTACATAAAAAGGGGTTACGATAATTATTTTGACGTAAAGTTAGAACAAAACTCGGACTGTAAACAGTCACTCCTATAGCTTATGCTACCAAGCTGCGAAAATTCAGAGTATTACCAATATAATCACAGTAGAAGGTCTTGCTGTTTTACTCGTAAAAGTAAAACTGCAAGCCTGTTCATTGCGGGTTAGAAGAGTTTGTGACGAAGCTGGATGACGTATGAATAGTAAGAACAATTCACAGTTGCGCCATATTGATTCAGTTATGGTGAGGCCAGCAAAATCGTTAATGTATCGATATCATCTTGGTCTGGGGATTGCTGACGCTTTAAGTTACTTCTTATCCGTTCAGCGACTGAAGAAACGTCGTCACTGAGTTCAAGGGGAGCCTCCGCAATGATCGCTGAAATAGCCTCAAGTGCTTCATTAAGATGTCCATTATCTAGAGCGACATAGAAGTTGAGTAACCACTTTTCAGCATTAAAGCTATCTGCTGCATTTCCATCAAAGTCCGATTGGTACTGATATAACTGTGTCGCATGAAGATACAGTGCATCATTTAATTCAGACTCCACTATTGGTTTCGCTATTATGTGGTCTGCTCCTACATTAATCATACGTTCTTGTGTTTCTTTGAACACATCCGCTGTACAGCCAAAAATCAGTACCGACTTAGCAGGTGAACTCATTGCTCGAATGGCTGATATGGCCCCAACGCCATCTAGAACAGGCATATGATTATCCATCAGTATCAAATCAAATGGTTTGATCGCAACCTCATCGACTGCAAGCTGACCATTTTCGACACTTGTGCACTCAAAGCCCTTGGCTCGGAGGAAAGTTTCCATAATGATCGCATTTGTTCGGTTGTCTTCAACAATGAGTGCTTTCAACCCTTTACAGTTCAATTTATGTGTATTGATTGACTCTACTTTACCTGGCTTGCAAGGTGTAAGGGCAATTTCGACAGTAAAAGTCGTTCCAGCGTCCTCCTGACTCTCTACAACCACTTGCCCACCCATATGTTCCGCGATTTCTTTGACTATTGCTAAACCAAGCCCTGTACCACCAAACCGCCTAGTCGTTGATGACTCCGCTTGCTCAAAAGGACGAAAAATGCGTTTTTGTGCCTCTTTTGAAATACCAATTCCTGTATCTTTTACCTTTAGTATCAGCTTGGTGCCTGCCTTACTCGATTTCTCGGCTAGCTCTACCTCTACGATGCCACGATCGGTGAACTTAACAGCGTTATTGAGTAGATTGAACAGTACTTGACGCAAACGGGCTTTGTCATTGTTGTACCAACGACCCGTTGGTAAATGCGAGACGACTCTAAAGCGAAGACCTTTTTCTGCACATAGAGTTTGATAAACACTCTTGATACTGCCGATAATCGACTCAATTGGGAAAGGCTTATTTTCAAACTCAACATGCCCTTGTTCAATTTTTGAGTAATCTAAAATCTCATTGAGTAATGTCATCATGTGATCACCTGAATCATAAAGTGTTCTCAGGTGCTTACGCTGCTCATCGGTAAGTGGTGTTTTTAACAGTATCTGGGCAGTTCCTAGTACACCGTTCATTGGTGTGCGAATCTCGTGGGACAATGTGGCTAAGAATGCCGTTTTAGCGTTTGTCGAAGCCTGAGCTTTTATTCTCTCCTGCTCTAAATAGATCGTCTTTTCATTGAACTTCTCGATAAGCTGTCCGATTTCGTCATCGCTATCGTAGTCAATATCTATGATCCCACCAGTTTTCGAGTCATCAATCTTAGCGGCAATGCGAACAATTGGTTCAACAATATAGCGATTCAGTAAGTAGTAACCGACCAAGACACACAAGAGCAAAAATGGAATGATCCTCCCCTCAACGCTCATCACTTGTTCAAACACTTGATCGGCGACTTTAGCTTTTGCGTTGACAACTTCCATGCGCCAATCGAACTCTCCGAAATCAAGCTCGCTGACATAAATTTCGTCCGTCAGTTGAAAGTTGTGCTCAATAATCACGTTTGAGTCAGCATCGCGAACCACTACCCCCAAAGAATGCTGGTTCGTGTGCTCTCGAATAAACTGAAAAAGTGCATCAAGTGATAGGTCTACCGTTACAACTCCAGCGAATCGACCGTTTTGGTAGTACGGAGAAGACGCGGTAATCATCTGGACCTGAGTAAAGGTATCGATGTAAACCGTAGACCAACTAACAGAACCTACCGGAGCATCGGCGGCAGCGACATACCAGGGTTCATTATCATAACCGCCAGATTCGGGGTTATTGTAGGAGTGAATTTGGTCAATACCACTATCACTGTTTTTATTGAAGAATAGACTTTTATATCTCCATTGTTCTGCTTTGAGTTCGGGTTTAGGCCATACGCCACCACTAACAAGCATCTTGTCACTCAATTGAAGTATATGTGGAATTATTGTGTTGAGAGATTGAATATTTTCAGTCCCTTGGGCTAGCCCTACTAAGCTGCTCAATACACCTGTAGAACTGAGGAGGGGCTCTTTTATCTCAAGAGCCAGGAGTTGGGTACGTAACTCTAGGTTTTGCTCTAGCTTTTGTCTAACCGGTGGCTCAACAACCAAATAGGCGACAGAACCGATAGTGGCGATAAAGAAGCACAGGTAAAGTGTTAGGGCGAGAATGCTTTTTTTTCTAAGTGATGAGCGAATTTCCATAGATGTGTGAATCATTCCCTAATATCGATTTATCACTAATTGATTGGTAAGATGAGCGCAATCAACCAGCCCATTAACAAATGGTATTCTATTTTGAAACTACAAGACATCCTTTCTCTCCCAGAACTTGACGGTAAACTACTAAACCTAGCAAAAACTCAAGGCTTTGTAACAGCGATGGCTGCAGCGCCAAACGTATTAATGCCTCAAGAGTGGTTGCCATTCTTATGGGGTGGAGAAGAAACAGCGCCATTTACTGACGGTGAGCAACTAGAGCAATACATTGACGAGATTGTACAAATGTGGAACCAAACTCGTCCCGCTCTCCTAGAAGGCACTTGGCAGTGGCCTGCAGGGTGCGCGCTAGATGAGCAAGACATTGTAACAAGTCAGGCTCGCGATTTCTGTGAAGGTGTATTACAAGGCTGGCAACTTGCGCGTGATGACTGGGAAACGTTGATGCCTGAGGATAGCGAAGATAATGCCCTACTCGGTGGTGTTTTACTTTCTCTTACTATGCTTTACGACCCAGAAACGACCATTGAAACATTGGCCGAACAAGGTATGGAAGGCTTAGAGCAGTTTGAGGAAATCTTCAATGCAATGCCAGTGATGTTATGCGGTCTTACCCAGCGCGGTGTTGCATTAGCTGAAGAACAATAGACGCAACGCTGTCGACCATCAAGATTGAACGGCTGAATAGACAAAAAGCTCTCCAAATGGAGAGCTTTTTTGATCATGTTAAAATTACATGTGGAATATACCGCGCCATATCTTGAGTCACTAAGCTACTGTCTTCCCTAATCGAAATACCGGCAGCTCTATCATTGACCAACCAACTGCCAATTAACGTATGGTTTTGCCCAAACTTAGGTAGTGGATGGTATTGCTGGACGATATTGAATTGAGATTCATAAGGCCCTGACGTTTTAACAAAACGTTTTCCATCGATGACGATCTCGATGTTCGCGCCCTCTCGAGAAAATAGTGGCTTGATGACATAATCTCTCATAGTGTTCGCTTTTGAATCGTTAGCAAAATAAGCGGGCAAAAGGTTCGGGTGGTTAGGAAAGCGCTCCCACAATAACGGTAAAAGTGCTTTATTGGATAGAATCGACTTCCACATCGGTTCTAACCAGTTTACGTTCGCAGTCGCTAAGTACTTCGCATATTCCTCTTCAAACATAAACTCCCAAGGGTAAAGCTTAAACATCCAACGAATCGCTCTGTCGTCAGCATCCACAAACAGACCATCTTCCGTCACTCCAATATCTTCGACATGCACGAATGCCGTTGCTAACCCTGCCTCTCGCGCGCAATCCTCTAAATACTGGACAGTCCCTTTATCTTCTTCAGTGTACTTGCAGCAGCTAAAGTGAAGTGTTTGTCCTGGTTGGTATTTTGCTATTTCGGCAAAGCGCTCGATCAAAAAGTCTTGAAGAATATTGAATTGATCCGCGCTCTGGTGAACTCGACCTTTATTTACAACATCTTCTAGCCACACCCACTGCCAAAAGCCAGTTTCAAACAAGCTGGTTGGCGTATCCGCATTGTTTTCCAGTAATTTTGCTGGCGAGGTCCCGTTGTACGCGAAATCCAGCCGCGAATAAAGCGAAGGTTCGCTTCGTCTCCATGAAGAAGCGACCTGCTCCCACATAGATTCAGGGATCGCACATTGCGTCAGCAACCGCTCACTCCGAACGACTTCATCCACAATAGCCAGGCACATCTGATGCAGCTCTTCAGTGGGCGCTTCTATATCGCGCTCAATTTGCTCCAGCGTGAATTGATAGTAAGCACTCTCATCCCAATACGGTTGGTCATACATGGTATGGAAACCAAAACCAAACTGGCGTGCTAATTCACGCCAGTTTTCGCGCTCTTGTATTTCTCGTCGAAACATAGTGCTTTTTAACCGCCTCGACTGACCGACACCGCTTTACCAAACCCGCCTCGAGACATCGCCCTGCCAATGGTGCCGCCACCACGTTTGTTAAGGCTATTCGTCGCGACTTTGGTCGGCTGATTTCGGTAGGAGCCAAAGAATTGTCCTGCTCCATTATAGAATTTGGATTTATAACGGTACATCGGCTCTGAGTAATAGCTCTTGTTATAACCTTTCAACCCGCTTAATGAGCGACTGTAAAAAAAACCGCCAAAGTTAGGTACATAAGCTCGGGAACTGGAACTGTAGTAACAATCATCCTCGTAGAAATCATTCTCGCATTCGAACTCGCTGCGGTAGCGAGGGGCATTTTGTTCGGCACGAGCTAAAGCTTCTTGGTATGCAATGTCACACTGTTCACTAAACTCAGGCGAGTTAGATTTACACTCATCGGCATCAGAAAAAATGTACCCTTCTGTTTTTGACTCGTACGTAGCAAAGAAGAAAATACCACCAAAGGCAGCAAAGGGAAGAATTTTCCCAAGCTTTAAGCTTTTGTCCATGGAAGAACGTTTAACGTTAGAACTCCGCTTCATCGTTCCTCCTAGTAAGTCATGCAAGCGGCATTCAATACGCCGACCGAAACAGAAACTGCTGCTAATACGATACCGGCTGGCAGTTCATCTTTTTCGATACGCTCTGCCACTTTCGGAAGTAAAATAAAGCGTACAATTGCAAATGCGATAATTTGAGCAAGCATTGCGACAACGCCCCAAACCATAAAATCGACGATATTGACTGAGTTTTTTGCCGCCCCCGAAATCGCGAGACAGTAACCAAGGAAAGCCCCACTTAGCGCAATCGCTGCTGCTGTATTTTGTTTTTCTTTAATCAGATGCCACTCATCGTATGGCGTCAACTTGACGTAGATGAACTTAAACGCCAATACAAAAATAATAGAAACAGAGAAATAGAGTAAAAAGTTTGGGAAGCCTGCTAACAGGCCGGCAATCATGTGCATTATTGTTCCTTGTTCATTTCTTTCCAGGCAAAATCTTCAATACGTTCATCTGCAATGTAAAACAGCTTGGTACTCGCGGGTACTTCAGCATCTAAATCTGGGTTGAGTTGAATACCATCGCCAATATCAAAAGCAATCAGCGTGGCATGATGGCGTCTTTTGAGAAAAACGAAGAGATTCTCAATAGTGGTGGCAGACTGCCCCTCAGGATAAATAACTGAGTATTGCGTCATACCTCGTGTTGAAGCCAAAAGCTCCTGATGAAGCGCACTTGAGCCCGGGTCAACCGCCGCTTTTGCCAACATTTCTGCGCCAACAGCAGGTATGCATTCCGCTTTCGGGCAATGCTGACTTAGAAGTCGGCCTAGCGCTTCATCTTTAAAGTAAGCGACCAAATGAGCGGAAGGGTTTACAGATGCGCAGTATAGAGCGGCTGACAAGGTAATGTCGTCCGAGAGATTATCCACAATAATGCAAGCGGCTTCGGCAATATTGGCGTTTTTCATCTCTTGCGAATCGGTATAACTGGTCACTTTGATAAAACTGATTTCGCCAGGTAACGGGTTCTCTATTTCTGAACGGCTGCATAAAACAATCGGGCGCTTTCCCTCTTCTTCATGTTGTAACATGCGAATAAGGTGCATCGTTCTCGATCCATTCCAGCCCAACAATACAATATGGTTTTCCACTCTTACTCTCCGTTTTCCTAAAATACCCGCTCGCCAATAGTCCATCGCTGCTCCAGCGACACGCCCCAATAATGCGGCGAATAAGCTCAAACCGCCGGGGATTACAAATAGTACGACAACCCATTTACCCATATCTGTTACTGGAGAATGGTCGCCATAACCCACCGTACTCGCCGTAACCATGAGGTAATAGATAAAGTTAGCGAAACTGTCTGTTAATGCTGTTTCACCAGCGAGAACCAGCAGCCACCATGAAAGGCTCACATATAAGCCACTAAAGATGAGAAGGCTTCGGTTGCTCAATTTAAAAAGGTGGGAACTAAGCCACTTTTTAACTACTAACCACACCGCCATAAATTTATGACCTCGATATTCATTGATTGCATCAATAGTAACTCATTGATAGTAAGACACAAAAAAACCAGCCATATTCGGCTGGTTTTTGAGATTTACTTTCAGTTACGCCTACTTTTTAAGCATTACCTTTCACTTGCATATTTAGCTGCTCAGCAAAATCTAGCATGCGGTTCAGTGGGATAAGTGATTTCACACGTAGCGCTTCATCAACAAAAATTTCGTGCTCTTCACCACCTTCACTAAGCGCTTTCTCAATTGCTTTCAAACCGTTCATTGCCATCCAAGGACAGTGTGCACAGCTGCGACATGTTGCGCCTGCACCTGCGGTTGGCGCTTCGATAAGTTCTTTCTCTGGCACAAGTTGCTGCATTTTAAAGAAAATGCCTTTGTCTGTCGCAACGATCATTTGTTTGTGAGGAAGCTCTTTCGCTGCTTTGATCAGCTGACTCGTTGATCCAACGGCATCGGCAAGTTCTACGACGCTTGCTGGTGACTCAGGGTGAACCAAAATAGCCGCATCTGGATACACGCTCTTCATTTTTCGTAGCGCATCAGCAGAGAACTCATCATGAACCACACACTCACCCTGCCAAAGCAGCATATCTGCGCCAGTTTTGTTAGCGATGTACGATCCTAGGTGACGGTCTGGTCCCCAAATAATTGGCTTATCTTCAGCGTCTAAGTGTTCCACGATTTCAAGCGCAATGCTCGATGTAACGACCCAGTCGGCACGGGCTTTAACCGCTGCTGAAGTATTTGCGTAAACTACAACCGTATGATCAGGGTGAGCATCACAAAACTCGCTGAACTTATCCGCAGGACAGCCAAGGTCAAGCGAACATTCCGCTTCCAACGTTGGCATTAGAATGCGCTTTTCTGGTGTCAGAATTTTGGCCGACTCGCCCATAAAGCGAACACCACCAATAATCAATGTACTTGCAGGGTGACGATTACCAAACTTCGCCATTTCCAACGAGTCACCAACAAACCCGCCAGTGTCTTCAGCTAGGGCTTGAATCTCAGGGTCGGTATAGTAGTGCGCGATAAGTACCGCATCTTTTTCTTTGAGTAACTTTTTAATACGCTCAATGTAAGATGCTTTTTCTTCTTCGCTTAATGGAACTGGTTTCGGTGGGAATGGGTAAACAGTGTCGATTTTATCTAATATATGGCTCATTGCTCTTGCTCTACGCAACTTCCTTTAATCCGAGTATTGTAACCTCGTTAATTTTCAAAAACCAACTTGTCGCGGGGATTTCTAGCGGTCTAGCCGTATATCTTTGTTACAGGTAGCATTTCCGAGTAGCGAAATTCGGTGCAACATAAGGTCAGAGGCTCTGCATCATTGCTATCGACTTAGCCGTTCTGCACCAACAGAAAATGGAAAAGAAAAAGGAAGCCGAAGCTTCCTTTTCAAAACATAACGTCTTACAGCTTAGAGCTGGCAAGTTTTGCAGATGCACTACCTGGGTATTCATCAACCACTTGTTGGTAGTACTTTTTCGCTTGAGCTGCATTGTTATTACGCTCAGCGATTTCGCCTAACTTAAGCAACGCATCGGCTCGCTTATTGGAGTCTTTATAAGACACCACAGCGGCAAAACTTTTCACTGCATCCTCATCCTGCTTTTTAGCGAAGTACAACTGACCTAACCAGTAGTGAGAATTCGCTGAATATGTAGAATCAGGATAATCTTTCTGGAACTGCTGGAACGCTGCAATTGCGCCAGTGTAATCACGCTTTTTGAGAATGAGGTCAACTGCATTCTGATATGCCGTTTGCTCATCAACATTTGGAGTGTACTGACCACCTGTTTTCACAGGTTGTGCTTCTTGTGCAGGTGCGGATTTTATCTCTCCACGAACACGATCCAGCTCGACAAACAACTCACGTTGACGTTGCAACATTTGTTTCATTTCGTAGCTATTTCGCTCTAATTGACCACGCAATTCACTGATCTCTTGTGACATTTGGTCAATTTGCTGTTGCATTTGGAGCTGAACGCGATTGCGATTTTGTAGCAAACGTTCTAGACGCTCTACTTCCGTTTCAGATGAACGGCTCTTAGAGACGGATGATGTGCTGTTGAGATCGGATACTGGAGCTGGTGCAGCGAACGCAAAGTTCGCTGCACTTGCCAGTAACGTAAGCGCAACAGCGCGCTTAGTGTTACTGAACATGAGGATTACCTCGAATTAGTATACTAGAACCGCGCGACGGTTCTTAGCGTAAACTTCATCTGATTGACCTAGAAGAAGTGGCTTCTCTTCACCGTAGCTAACGATTGAGATTTGGTCAGCTTGAACACCTAGTGCTTGTAGGTAGTTCGCTACTGCTTGTGCACGACGCTCACCTAGAGCGATGTTGTACTCAGGAGTACCACGCTCATCAGCGTGACCTTCGATAGTTACGTTAAGTGCTGGGTTCTTGCTTAGGTAAGAAGCGTGAGCCGCTAGCATCTCTTCGTAATCTGCTGCAATTGTTGAGTTGTCAAAAGCAAAGTAGATTGTTTGAGTTTCACGTAGCGCTTGCTCTTTTAGCTCTTGCTCTGTCAACTGACCGCTTTGATCAATTGGCGTAGCTACTGTTGTTTCCACTGCGCCATTGTTGTTTGTTGCTGCACCAGTGTTAGAAGCAGCGTCGTCGCTTGAACTACACGCTGTAACAGCCATTACAGGAAGCGCGATTAGTAGCCCTTTTAGAACCTTGTTCAGTTGCATCTTATTTTCCTTTATTAATCAAACTTATTACTACAAAAACGGTGACCATGCAGGCGCTCGAACACGCCCATTTGTTGCCGGTAATCTAGCTTTGAATCGACCATCAATTGACACCATCGATAGTACGTTTTTCTTGTTGTAAATCGAGCTATACACAACCATGCCACCGTTTGGGGCAATACTAGGAGACTCATCAAGCAAGGTCTTAGTTAAGACTTGAAGAGCACCAGTTTCCAAATCTTGTTTCGCCAAATTAAATCCTGCGTTGCTGCGGTTCACCATAACTAGGAATCGCCCATCAGGAGTAATCTGACCACCCAAATTTTGGCTGCCTTGCCAAGTCAAACGGTCAATAGAACCGCTGCCCAAATTTACTTGATAAATCTGTGGTTTACCACCCCTATCCGATGTGAAAATCAACGATTTTCCATCCGGATGCCAGAACGGTTCCGTATTATTTGATCTGCCACGCGTAATTTGCGTCAGCTTACGAGTGTTAAGGTCAAACGTATAAACATGAAGCGAGCCTGTTTTAGAAAGAACAATCGCTAACTTATTGCCATCTGGCGAAAATCTTGGCGCACCATTGTGACGTGGGTATGAAGTAATTTTCTCACGTTCACCGGTGTAGATGTTCATGATGAAGATTTCTGCTTGGCCATTTTGGAAGCTAACATATGCAAGCTTTTTACCATCGGGTGACCACGCTGGTGACATTAATGGTTGCTTAGAGCGTAAAACCAGACGCTCATTGTAGCCATCGTAATCAGCGACTCGAAGTTGGTAAGGGAAACGGTCTTTATCGTTCACTACCACATATGCGATACGAGTCATGAAAGCGCCACGGTCGCCAGTTAACTGCTCATACACCAAATCAGAGATACGGTGAGCGTACTCACGCATACGAGGCCCTTGAACAGTGGCTACTTTATTGAACAGCACATGATCTTTTGACAGGACTAATTCACCGTCACTACCAAGCGCCTTACTCTTCCCACCTGTTAACTGACCACGCACAATATCAACAAGTTGATAGTTGATAACGTAGTCACCTTGGTCGTTTTGCTTGATTGAACCAGTCAATAGCGCATCCACACCTAAATTGGTCCAAGCATCAAAATTAACTTCTGATTCACTGAACGGTGTTTGTGGCATTTTGCTCGTTGGAACTGGGCTGAATTTACCACTACGTTGTAAATCCGAGGCGATAACAGCAGAAACATCCGTTGGAAGCGCTTGTGTGCCCTCCCACTTAAACGGAACAACAGCAATTGGTCGTGCTGAATCAATACCATCGGTAATGACCAACTCTAATGCGGCATTCGCCACATTTGTCATACTGCTAAACAGTACAAACATTCCTAGTAAAAGGCGTCTAATCACGTCTTATTCCTTATTCTAGTATTCAACGGTTAAGTTGATATCTCTAACTTTATCAATAACATCTCTATCTTTAGGCATCGGAAAGTTGCCAACTTGGGCTACTGCACTTTTGGCTGCACTACAAAGACGAGAGTCACCGTTTAACACAGTAACATTACTCACAATACCATCAGTCCCAGTTGGAACTAGCTTCACATTAAGCCTACACGACTTTCCCACAAGATAATCGTCCTTAATGATACGACTCTCTATCAATTGTTTGTAAATTGCACCATAGCGGTCAACTTCAGATTGCACATGTTGATTTTTCGCTTGCTGATTCTGTTCTGACTCACTCTCGAGACCCGCAAAAATATCATCTAACGCGGCTTCTTGAGCTTTACGCTCACGCTCGGCACGCTCAGCTGCTTCTCTCGCTTTACGCTCTCGCTCCGCTGCCTCTTTTGCCGCTTTCTCTTTTGCAATGCGCTCTTGTTCAGCTTTTTCAGCAGCTTCACGCTCACGACGTGCTTTTTCTTCCGCTTCTTTTGCTGCTTTTTCACGAGCTAAACGTTCTTGCTCAGCTTTTGCTATAGCCGCTTCTTTTGCTAAACGCTCCTGCTCAGCTTTACGCACGGCTTCTTCTTTTGCCTTGCGCTCTTTTTCTAGCTTAGCAGCTCGCTCTTTTTCTTTGCGAACACGTTCTTCTTCCTGCTTGCGCTCTTGCTCTTTTTTCTTACGTGCAGCTTCTGCTTCTCGTGCCGCTTGAGCATCTTTCGCTTGCTGCTCTTTCAACTTGCGAATTTGCTCTTCTTCAGCTTTGCGGTTTTTTTCTAGCTGCTCTGCTTCGCGTCTCAGTTTATCAAGACGCTCTTGTTCTTTTTTCGCTGCCTTTTCGCGTTGCTGGCGAATTTCTTTCGCTTGTTGCTGCACAAGTTTTGGATCGATGACAACAGCTTGAACCATTTGCCCTGTAGGCTCTGGTTTAGACATGTTGAAGTCCGTCCCCCAAAGCAGGGCTGCAACTAGAATTGCATGCAAACCAACCGATATTGCTATCGGTTTGGCGTATTGGTTGGGTTTCTTCTTGTGATCTTTCATAGATAATTGATGTCTATTCCCTGATATCGGTCATTAGACCTACCTTAGGGATACCAGCTCGACTTAGTTCATCTAGCAATAGAACAACATCGGCATATGGTGTTGCCGCGTCGCCACCTACCGCAACTGGTGAATCCGGCTTAACCTCTCGCTCCGCTTTCACTCGCACAATAACATCTTGCAACGACAAACCTCGCTGAACTTCTTCATCATTTACGCTTAGGCCTAAATTACCCTCGCTATCAATTTCGATGATAATAAAGCTACTGTCAGTCTCGCCAGCAAGGTCTTGCATAGATTCTGCGGTCGATGTTTTCGGAAGATCAACGTCGACGCCTTGAGTCACAAATGGAGCGGTCGCCATAAAAATGATCAACAGTACGAGCATTACGTCGATATACGGAACAACGTTGATCTCCGCTGTCATTTTTCGCTTTTTAGGTTGATAACCCGCCATGCTTTATTCCTTATCCGCGCTGTCTCGGCCAGCCATCGCTTGACGATGAAGGATGCTGTGGAATTCTTCAGAAAATGTTGCGTAAGTGTGCTCTAGTTTACTCACTTTATTGCTTAGGCGGTTGTACGCCATTACTGCCGGAATAGCCGCAAATAGCCCCATCGCTGTCGCGATAAGTGCCTCGGCGATACCCGGTGCAACCATAGACAACGTAGCTTGCTTTACTTCACCCAGCGCAATAAAGGCGTGCATGATGCCCCAAACGGTACCAAATAGGCCGATATAAGGGCTTATAGAACCGACTGTTGCCAAAAACGGTAAGCTTGTTTCTAGCTCATCTACTTCACGAGAAACAGCAACGCGCATTGCGCGGCCAGTGCCTTCCATGATGTAAGCTGGTGAATTTGCGTTGCTCTTACGTAGGCGAGCAAACTCTGTAAAACCTGCGTAGAAGATTTCTTCTGTGCCTTCAATTTCGTCTTTACGCGCTTTTACTTTTTGGTAAAGCTGAGAAAGATCAGTACCCGACCAAAATTTGTCTTCAAACTGCTCTGCATTTTTTGATGCTTGAGAAAGCACTTTGCTGCGCTTGATGATCATTGCCCATGACACAATTGACATGCCAAGCAACGTCAGCATCACAAGCTTTACCAACAGACTGGCCTGAAGAAAGAGATCTAAAATGGAAATATCAGCAGTCACTATTTGTTAGCTCCGAATTTATAAAGGTTGGAATAGCTATTGGTTTCATTTTCTTATTATCGATACATGCTACCTTAACCGAGGCCTTGCACAATATCTTGCCTTGATCATTGACCAACTCTTGACAGAATTGCAGAGAAGCACGTTTTATTTCTGACACTCGGGTTACGACTGTCAGATGCTCGTCCAGCCTAGCCCCTTGGTTGAAATCGATATCCATGTGTCGGACAACAAAGCCGATATTTTGTTCCAGTAACACATGTTGAGAAATGCCTTTAGCACGTAACATCTCTGTCCGTGCGCGCTCAAAGAATTTTAGATAATTAGAATGATATACAACACCGCCCGCATCAGTGTCTTCATAGTACACGGTGATCGGCCAGTGAAAGAGATTTGATGTGCCTTGCAAGGGAGTACCAATATATTCAATTCTTTAAAGTAATTACTATAACTGAAGCGACAGCAATTGGTACCGAGCTAAGGAAATATTTTTGAAATTTGTAGAAAAAATAAAAGCTAGGCGAGATACCTAGCTTTTATTCGATGATTTAGTAACCGACTTTATTACAGCATATTTCAGCCTAAATGAAATAAAGTGCCGTTAGATAAATTAAGATAGCTAACGAGAAATAAGGACTAAACAAAACTTGCCAGTACCAGTTTCTTGGCTTGAAGCCCACCCCATACACCATGCTTGAACATACAGACCAAATCAGTGCTGGTGCGATGATTGAGTTAAAACCACCAATTGCTTGATGGTAAGCTTCAGGGTCCCACATCACCAATCCTACGTGCATAAAGCCAAGGATGAGAGATAAGACTCGTAGCAGAGTCTTATCCATTGGTGCGTGAAGTTTCGCTACCTTATCAGCGAGGTTACTCACTGTCTTTATCCATCATTTCTGAGTGCTCTAGCCAAAGAGCGTTGATGATACCGAATGCACAAGCAAGTAGTACACCTAGAATCCATGCGAAATACCACATAGTAAATGCTCCTTAGTAAAGTGAGTTTTTGTTGTCTTCAATGTACTGGTCATCAAGGCGACCAAACATCTTGTAGTAAGTCCAAGATGTGTAGCCAAGGATGATTGGCACCATAACAAACGCAACGCCTGTCATTAGGTTCAGAGTCAGCTCAGATGACGTTGCATCCCACATTGTTAAGCTGTGGCTTGGCATTAAGTCTGAAGGCATGATGAATGGGAACATCGCAAAACCTGCAGTAAAGATAACACCAGCAACACCCAAGCTTGAAGTAATGAACGAAATCGCACATTTTTCAAGACGAGATGCCAATACAGCGAGAAGCGGCATTGCAACACCTAATACAGGAGCAGCCCATAGTAGTGGGTAGTTTTCAAAGTTCTTCATCCACGCACCAGCTTCACGGATAACCTCTTTGTTTAGAGGGTTAGAAGCAGCGTTAGTGTCGATACCGCCAACAATGACGTAACCATCGATATTTTGGATCCAGAAACCAGCCGCTACAAACGCAGCAACCGTCAGTAAACCAGCCAACTGAGCAACGTTGCGCGCACGCACATGCACTTCGCCTGTTGTTTTCATTTGTAGCCAAGTAGAACCTTGCATCAAAATCATGAACAAGCTTACTAGACCACACAACAGTGCAAATGGGTTTAGTAGACCAAAGAATGAGCCATGGTATGTTGGCATCAAGAACTCACTCAATTGGAATGGTACACCTTGTAGAAGGTTGCCAAACGCTACACCAAAGATGATTGGCGGAACAAAACCACTGATTGAGATACAGATATCCCAGGTATTGCGCCATTTTGGATCTTCGATTTTAGAGCGGTAGTCTAGGCCCAGAGGACGAAGCCATAGCGCTGCTAGTGTCAAAATCATCGCTAAGTAGAAGCCTGAAAATGACGTTGCGTAAACCAAAGGCCAAGCTGCGAACAGTGCACCACCAGCAGTGATAAGCCAAACTTGGTTACCATCCCAGTGAGGAGCAATTGAGTTAATCATGACACGGCGTTGCGTGTCGTTTTTACCGATGATAGGTACAAGCGCGCCTACACCCATATCGAAACCGTCTGTTACTGCAAAACCAACTAGTAGAACACCGATTAGTACCCACCAGATGAGTCGCAAGATTTCGTAATCAAACATCTTGTTATCTCCTTACCTTACGCTTCTACTTGGCGACTAACTTTGTCTTCAACAGAGTCAGCATTTTGCTCGAAGTGGTAGCGACCCGTTTTCAGGCTACTTGGGCCTTTACGAGCGAATTTCAACATTAGGTAAACTTCTGCAATCAGGAATACCGTGTATAGCGCCAGAATTGCGAAGAGTGAAGTCCAGATTTCACCTGCAGTTAGCGCAGAAGCTGCAACATGCACTGGTAGAATTTCACCTACAGCCCAAGGCTGACGGCCGTACTCAGCGACGAACCAACCCGCTTCAATTGCAATCCAAGGTAGTGGAATGCTAAATAGTGCAGCTTTTAGAATCCATTGTTTCTGTTCAATCTTCTGACGACACGTTTGGATAAACGCCGCACCAAAGACAAACAACATGATGAAGCCACAAGCAACCATGATACGGAATGACCAGAATAGCGGCCATACTGTTGGGATTGAGTCGTCCGCAGCAGCTTGGATTTGCTCTTCTGTTGCATCAACAACATTGTCTGTGTAGCGCTTTAGAAGTAGACCGTAACCTAGGTCACCTTTCACTTCATCAAACGCAGTCATGTTTTCTTCTGACTTATCGCCCGCACGAAGCTTCTCTAGAAGTTCATAAGCGTACATGCCGTCACGAATACGATCGACGTGTTCATCACGTAAATCACGAAGACCTGTTACTTGCTCATCAAAAGAGCGTGTCGCGATAATACCCATTACGTAAGGGATCTTAATTGCGTAATCGGTATGCATCGTTTCCTGGTTAGGAACACCAAATAACGTAAATGCGGCAGGTGCAGGTTCAGTGTGCCACTCTGCTTCAATTGCAGCGAGTTTCACTTTTTGAACTTCACCAAGCTCGTAGCCAGATTCGTCACCAAGAACGATGGTAGATAAGATAGCTGCAATACCGAAAGAAGCAGCAATAGCAAACGAACGACGAGCAAACGCAATGTCACGACCTTTTAATAGGTAGTATGAACTGATGCCTAGAATAAACATTGCGCCACAAGTGTAACCAGAAGCAACCGTATGCACGAACTTAACCTGAGCAACTGGGTTTAGTACAACCTCAGAGAAGCTCACCATTTCCATTCGCATGGTTTCGAAGTTGAAATCTGCGCCTACTGGGTTTTGCATCCAGCCGTTTGCGATAAGAATCCAAAGAGCAGAGAAGTTAGAGCCTAGTGCCACAAGCCAGGTAACCGCTAAGTGTTGGCGTTTAGATAGACGATCCCACCCGAAGAAGAATAGACCAACAAAAGTTGACTCCAGGAAGAATGCGACAAGTGCTTCGATCGCTAGCGGTGCACCGAAGATATCACCTACATAGTGGGAGTAGTAAGACCAGTTCGTACCAAACTGGAACTCCATGGTAAGGCCTGTCGCCACACCAAGTGCAAAGTTAATACCGAATAGCTTACCCCAGAACTTGGTCATGTCCTTATAGATTTGCTTGTTCGTCATTACGTACATCGATTCCATAATGGCCAGAAGGAAGGCCATACCAAGGGTCAATGGTACGAATAGGAAGTGATACATCGCTGTCAGTGCAAACTGCAACCGCGATAGATCAACTACGTCAATCATGGTAACTCCTATGTGTCGGCTGAATGACACTCTCTACATATTGCAATCCATATTCAGGTGTTATTTACACTTGAAAAATGTTGAATTATCACAACTCATTGTTGCAAAAATGTGCTTCATTGGTTAGTTAATTGTTAAGCATCAGCTAATATAGCTGGGGCTAATATTACTTGTAAAAACAGATTGTTTCAAAAGGTTTATAGCCGTAACGCGCTTTGATATACATCAATGTTTATGCGCGGATTTTGCACAAAAATCCATCACATTGATCTAGATCAACCAGTATTGGATACGGATGTTAAGAGAGAGTAATCAGGAGAGAAATTAACCAGTTGCAAGCAAACATCGAGTTAACAATCAATGCTTTTTACTTACTAAACCAGTATGAGAAAAAATTCAAAAAATGTGAGTTTGGTCAACTTTAATGAAGCGCTGGGCAACAAAGGCCCAGCGAGGGAATCTTATTTTTCAATTCCGAAATGCAAATACGCACGATCTGTCGCGATTCTTCCACGCGGAGTGCGTTGTAAATAACCTTGCTGAATAAGATAAGGTTCAAGAACGTCTTCAATAGTGTCCTTTTCTTCACCTATCGCCGCTGCCATGTTGTCGAGCCCGACCGGACCACCACCAAATTTTTCCATAATCGCGAGTAGTAGCTTACGGTCCATGTAATCGAAGCCTTCGGCGTCCACATCAAGCATATTCAACGCCTTATCGGCAACATCGGCACAAATGTGACCATTGCCTTTTACTTCCGCATAATCACGAACACGGCGTAGCAAACGGTTAGCAATACGTGGTGTGCCACGCGCACGTCTTGCCACTTCCAATGCACCTTCAGGTTCCATTGATAAACCTAAACAATCCGCGCTTCGCTGCACGATATCTTGGAGGTCTTTTATCTTATAAAACTCAAGGCGCTGAGTAATACCAAAGCGGTCGCGCAATGGTGACGTTAAAGAGCCCGCTCGGGTCGTCGCACCAATTAACGTAAATGGTGGTAAATCGATCTTAATAGAACGAGCGGCCGGACCTTCACCGATCATAATATCCAGTTGATAATCTTCCATCGCCGGATACAGCACCTCTTCAACCATCGGGCTCAAGCGGTGGATCTCATCGATGAACAACACATCGTTTTCTTCGAGGTTGGTTAACAGCGCGGCCAAATCGCCTGCTTTCTCAAGTACAGGGCCTGAAGTAGTGCGAATGTTCACTTCCATTTCATTGGCAACGATATTCGCAAGTGTGGTTTTACCCAAACCTGGGGGACCAAAAATCAAAAGGTGATCAAGTGCTTCGCTACGTAACTGAGCAGCTTTAATGAAGATCTCCATTTGGTCACGGACATGGTCCTGACCTTGGTAATCCGCTAATTTTTTTGGCCGAATAGCACGATCAATGACATCTTCATCACGAAAGGCAGGGTTTTCTGGCGCGATTAAACGATCGGCTTCAATCATCTTTTTACCTTGAAAAATGGTTACCTGAGAGAATAATGCCGCTCGTTTAACAGCAAGTGGCATATTTCTATATCTCGTCATCCTGTACAGCGACGAAGGAGCGTGATACAGGATCTTCTATCCGAGCGATTTATGGTCAAATTGTTTCATTAACCGCTCAGCGTGCTGCTATTAGATTCCCAGTCTCGCCAGGCTCGCTGGAATGACACAAAAAAACATCGTTAAGCGATTGGCATTAACCTTAGAGAATGAGTTATCTTGAACAAATGTTCACTGTGCAACCAGCGTTACACCATTGATTTTAGAGCTTCACGGATCATTTGCTCACTGCTCATGTCCGGTTTAGCGATCTGAGATACCACTTTCGACGCTTGAGTCGGCTTGTAACCTAGAGCTAGAAGCGCACTGATTGCCTCTTCTTCTGCGTTGTTGGATGTTGCACCAGAATCCGCAGGAGCAGCATCCGTAAATGGCGTAAATAGATCGCCAGCGCCCCACCCTTTCAAGCGGTCTTTCATTTCAACAACCAATCGCTCTGCGGTTTTCTTGCCAACGCCTGGAAGCTTAACCAGCGTAGAAACGTCTTCATGTTCCACACAAGTAACAAATTGCGTTGCTGTCATACCAGAGAGAATACCAAGACCGAGTTTAGGACCAACGCCATTGGCTTTGATCACTTCACGGAAAAGTGCTCGTTCTTTTACCGTGTTGAAACCGTATAGCAATTGCGCATCTTCACGGACAACAAAGTGAGTATAAATAATGGCTTCTTCGCCAACATTTGGCAGTTCGTAAAAACAGCTCATTGGCATCTGGACTTCATAGCCAATGCCATTAACTTCAATTAATACTTCAGGTGGTTGTTTTTCAATCAGTATGCCACGAAGACGTCCAATCACTATAAATACTCTTGGGAAATGAATTTGCGACAGGATAATAAAGAACTGGATAGACATCCAGTTAATTTTATCGATAGCGCCCTTTTCTGGCACTGGTTGCTTTGCCCGCTAACGCAACGAGAGTCTTGTTAGTATTGGCATGACAAATCGCCACACCTAAAGCATCGGCTGCATCCGCTTGAGGCTTGGCGGGCAGTTTAAGCATCTGCTGAACCATATGCTGAACTTGCGCTTTGTCCGCACCACCAGTACCGACGACAGCTTGCTTAATAAGACGCGCGGCGTATTCGTATACCGGCAACTCTGCATTCACCGCAGCAACAATTGCGCTGCCACGAGCCTGGCCAAGCTTTAATGCTGAATCCGCATTTTTAGCCATAAACACTTGTTCAATCGCAAATACGTCCGGTTGAAACTGAGTAATGATTTCCGTGACGCCAGCGTAAATCTGCTTAAGACGGCCCGGAAGTTCTTTTTCTGAAGTACGAATACAGCCACTACCAAGGTATTGCAAATGGCGTCCATTTTGACGAATGACCCCATAACCGGTAATGCGTGAACCTGGGTCAATGCCCAAAATAATTGACATGAATGTTCCTAAAAAGGAGGCCGAATACGGCCTCAATTTCTTATTATTACTTCTAGCTTACTTTCTAACTTCGGAGCGAATACCGCTCACCGCACATTGAGTTTACTCTAGAGAGGCTGCAACGTCGTCAGAGATGTCACCGTTGTGATAAACCTCCTGAACATCGTCCAGATCTTCTAAAGCGTCAATCAAACGAAGCAGTTTTGGCGCAGTGTCCACATCCAGTTCTGCTTTCGTTGAAGGGATAAGCGACACTTCGGCGTTTTCCGCCTCAAAACCTGCAGCATCAAGGGCATCTTTTACGAGTCCAAAATCGCTTGGCGCGGTGTAAACATCAATCGAGCCATCTTCTGATGTTTCGATGTCATCAGCGCCACTTTCTAACGCCACTTCCATCACCGCATCTTCATCTAAACCTGGGGCGTATGAGATCACGCCTTTCTTGTCGAAAAGATAGTTTACACTACCATCCGTACCCAGATTGCCTCCTGACTTCGAGAACGCATGGCGTACGCCAGATACTGTGCGATTTCGGTTATCCGTCATACATTCGACCATGACCGCAGTGCCACCCGGACCATAACCTTCATAGATTACGGTTTCCATATTGTCATCGCCTTCACCACCAGCACCTCGGCTGACAGCGCGGTTGACAGTGTCACGCGTCATGTTGTTAGACAACGCTTTATCAATTGCAGCTCGCAAACGTGGGTTATTTTCTGGCTCACCGCCTCCCTCTTTTGCAGCAACAACGATTTCACGGATTAATTTGGTAAAGATTTTGCCGCGCTTCGCATCTTGCGCTGCTTTACGGTGACGAATATTCGCCCATTTACTATGACCTGCCATAATTCACCTTTTAATGTATTTTGACGCTTAATAGCAAACATGAGCTAAAAAGCGTTGCTTGGGAAATTGCTTTGGAAGTTTCTTAGGTTTATTTAAACAAAAACTCCCGCAGTTGCGGGAGTTTTCTTCAAATGTTGTGCGCTTATTCTGCGTCTTTTTCTTTCGCTGCAGTCACTGCGATTGCTAGCTCTTCTAGCGCTGCTGGGTTCGCAATACTTGGTGCGTCTGTTAGTAGACACGCCGCTGCTGTTGTTTTAGGGAACGCGATAACATCACGGATGTTCTCTGTGCCACATAGCAGCATTACTAGACGGTCTAGACCAAATGCAAGACCAGCATGTGGAGGCGTACCGAATTTCAGCGCATCAAGCAGGAAGCCGAACTTAAGCTGTTGCTCTTCAGGTGTGATGCCTAGAATATCAAATACGGCTTCTTGCATATCTGCGTTGTGGATACGAACAGAACCGCCGCCCACTTCGTAACCATTTAGAACCATATCATAAGCGTTAGAGTTTGCCGCAGCTGGGTTCGCTTTTAACTCTTCCGCAGTCACACCTAGAGGCGATGTGAATGGGTGGTGCATCGCGTGTAGGTTGCCTTCGTCATCTTCTTCGAACATTGGGAAGTCAACAACCCATAGTGGAGCCCATGCTGATTCGTCAGTTAGCTCTAGATCTTTACCTAGCTTCAGACGCAGTGCGCCCATAGCTTCTGCAACGATGCCCGCTTTATCAGCGCCAAATAGGATGATATCGCCAGATTCCGCTTGAGTACGATCTAGAATGCCGTTGATCACGTCTTCATTTAGGAACTTAGCGACTGGAGATTGGATACCTTCCATGCCCGCTGCACGGTCGTTAACCTTCATCCAAGCTAGACCTTTCGCACCGTAGATGCCAACGAATTCACCGTAGCCATCAATTTGCTTACGAGTCAGAGAAGCGCCACCTGGAACGCGAATAACGGCAACACGGCCTTTTTCGTCGTTTGCTGGACCTGAGAATACTTTGAACTCAACATCTTTCACTAGGTCAGCAACGTCTACTAGTTCCAGTGGGTTACGTAGGTCTGGCTTGTCCGAACCGAAACGACGAATCGCTTCGCTGAACGGCATTACTGGGAATTCACCTAGGTCAACGTTTAGTAGCTCTTGCCACATTTCACGAACCATTTTCTCAGTCGTTGCACGAACTTGGTCAGCCGTCATGAATGACGTTTCGATATCGATCTGAGTGAATTCTGGTTGACGGTCAGCACGCAAGTCTTCATCACGGAAACACTTAACGATTTGGTAGTAACGGTCAAAACCAGACATCATTAGAAGCTGTTTGAATAGCTGTGGAGACTGAGGAAGCGCGTAGAAGCTGCCTTTGTGAACACGGCTAGGTACTAGGTAGTCACGAGCGCCTTCTGGTGTCGCTTTTGTTAGTACTGGTGTTTCGATGTCTAGGAAGCCGTTGTCATCTAGGAAACGACGAACAAAGCTAGACGCTTTAGCACGTAGCTTGATGCGGTCGCTCATTTCTGGACGACGTAGATCTAGGTAACGATACTTCAGGCGCTGCTCTTCAGAGTTCTTTTGGTTGAAGTCTAGAGGCAGAACATCAGAACGGTTGATGATTTCAAGACCTTTCGCAAGGATCTCGACTTCACCTGTTGCCATGTCTTTGTTTGCTTGGCTCTCTGGGCGAACGCGCACTTCACCCGTTAGTTTGATACAGAATTCATTACGAAGTGTGTTCGCCACTTCATACGCATCCGCCATATCTGGATCAACAACTACCTGAACGATACCTTCGCGATCTCGCATATCAATAAAAATAAGACCGCCTAAATCACGACGACGGTTAACCCAGCCGCAAAGTTCTACAGTTTGTCCTGCAAGGGACTTGTTCAGGTGACCACAGTAATGGGTACGCATAATGAAATTCCCAATCTCTCAAATGTTGTTAACTACGCTCTGTCAGCCTCATTGCTAAGCAGAGTAAAGATTCAGTTATACGCTGAATGTCCACGAAAATCGACTACTCAACATACAATTACGTGTGTTTTATCATTCACTGGTGCTTTTTAGTACAACAAATGTTCAAAAGCGCACCAAAGCGAAAAAATTGGGGAGGATTATAGCGTGAAATTACCTATTTCAGCAAAACTCTCGTAAAGTATTCACACGAGTAGCAAGCAGTAAAGAATAATGGATAACTTACCTCTTCGACTTGGATTGACGATGTGGTCGCACAATCAATGGCAACAAAGTTTTTACGGCAGCGGGACAAAGCCCGCTGAACGTTTAGAAAGGTATGCGCAAGTGTTTCATACCGTGGAAGGCAACACGACATTTTATGCCACACCGACGCTCAATACAGTGCAAAACTGGAGAGCCGCAACCCACGATGATTTTCGCTTTACTTTCAAACTTCCTAAAGCCATCACTCATGAGCAAATGCTAAGAGGTTGCAGCGAACAACTGAGAGACTTCATGAAGGTCATGGAGCCTTTGCATGACCGTGTGGGCCAATGGACAATTCAATTACCAGCCGCATTTGGTCCTGAGCACCTTGATCGACTGAAAAAGTTCTGTGCGAGCTTTCCACCTAACTTCCCTCTCGGTGTTGAGGTTCGTCATATGGCATTTTTCTCCAAAGGCGAAGAAGAGCGAGCACTTAACCAATGGTTAGTAGAGAATAATATTGACCGTATTATTATGGATAGCCGCCCAGTCTTTGCCGCTAAGCCCGACAATGAGGCGATTATTGATGCACAAATGAAAAAACCACGAGTCCCTGTTCACGCCATTGCTACCGCTTCACACCCTTTGATTCGCTTTATTGGTCATCCAGAAGAACAGCAAAACTACGAGTTTTTTAAACCATGGCTCAGCAAGTTGCCACAATGGATTGCCGAAGGTAAACAGCCATATGTCATGATCCATACCGCAGACAATATAATTGCGCCAGAGTTGGCCGCAAACCTATATAAAGACATACAAAAGCGTATCACACTCCCTGAGTTATCACCTTTCCCAGCTGACGATGGCAACTCGCAGTTACAGATGTTCTAACGCAACACATGACAGAGGCGCGAAATTCCCATAAAATACGCGCCTTTTTTGGTGCCTGACATTTTCAGGCGGCTTGTATGCAGAGACTTAGTTATGAACCCTAAGAGCAATCCAGATACTATTTTTTCGGCTCCAATCGATAAAATTGGGGATTTCACGTTCGATGAACGCGTAGCGGAAGTATTTCCTGACATGATTCAACGATCGGTACCGGGTTACAGCAATATCATTTCTGCAATCGGTATGCTGGCAGAGCGTTTTGTAAAACCTCACTCAAACATCTATGACCTTGGCTGTTCTTTGGGTGCTGCAACATTGTCTATGCGTCGCCATATCAAACAAGAAGGTTGCCAAATCATCGCAGTGGACAACTCTCCAGCGATGGTTGAGCGTTGTAAACTTCACGTCAACGCTTACCGCAGTGACACTCCTGTGGATGTAGTAGAAGCAGACATTCGCAATATCGAAATTGAAAACGCATCCGTTGTGGTATTGAACTTCACACTGCAGTTCCTTTCTCCAGAAGACCGCTATGCTCTACTAGAGAAAATCTACGCGGGTCTGCGTCCGGGCGGTATTTTGATTCTGTCTGAAAAGTTCGTGTTTGAAGATGAAGTGTCGAACGAACTGTTAATTGACCTTCACCACGACTTTAAACGTGCGAATGGTTATAGCGAACTAGAAATCAGCCAAAAGCGCAGCGCGATAGAAAACGTAATGCGCCCAGATTCAAAGAAAGAACATAAAGAGCGTTTCGCTAAAATTGGCTTTTCTAGCTACGATGTTTGGTTCCAATGCTTTAACTTCGGCTCCATGTTCGCGATTAAATAGACCATGCATACAAAGCCTGAACCATACCGATTTCGGCTTTTGTTAATAATTTATACCCATCAACTCAGCGATTAACTAACTATGTTTAACTTTGCAAATTTCTACCAATTGATTGCCCAAGACACCCGTCTTCAACCTTGGCTTAATGTGCTTCCACAACAGCTAACGGATTGGCAAAATGCAGAGCACGGTGACTTTGGTCGCTGGTTGAAAGCCCTGAACAAAATCCCAGCGGGTAGACCGGACAACATCGACATTGTTGATTCTGTCACGATTTCAAACAATGAGCCCATGCCTCAAGGGGAACTTAAAAAGCTAGAAAGCTTACTTCGTACATTCCATCCTTGGCGCAAAGGCCCATACAACGTACACGGCATCCATATTGATACTGAGTGGCGCAGTGATTGGAAATGGGACCGCGTGCTTCCGCATATTTCACCATTAAAGAATCGCAGCGTACTCGATGTTGGTTGTGGTAACGGCTACCACATGTGGCGCATGCTAGGCGAAGGTGCACGCTTAACTGTCGGTATCGATCCATCTCACCTGTTTCTAATTCAGTTCGAAGCAATTCGTAAACTAATGGGCGATGACCAACGTGCGCACCTATTGCCATTGGGCATTGAACAGCTACCTAAGTTAGAAGCGTTCGATACGGTATTCAGCATGGGCGTTCTTTACCATCGCCGCTCGCCTCTCGATCATTTAGTGCAACTAAAAGATCAATTGGTATCTGGTGGTGAACTCGTATTGGAAACACTCGTTATTGAAGGTGATGAGAATGCAGTACTGGTCCCGACTTCTCGTTACGCGCAAATGCGTAATGTCTATTTCTTCCCTTCAGCAAAAGCCCTAAAAGTGTGGTTAGAATTGGTCGGTTTTGAAGATGTTCGTATCGTTGATGAAAACATCACATCCGTAGATGAACAACGTACCACAGATTGGATGACGCATAACTCTCTACCTGACTACTTAGATCCGAACGACCCAAGCAAGACTGTAGAAGGCTACCCTGCCCCTCGCCGCGCGGTTCTTGTCGCTCGCAAATCATAATTCGCTGAGATTCCTGACATTGTCTTAACTCATTTTACGAGTTAAGACATTACCCTCTTTCCTCGTAATGAGCGAGTTTGTTTTTTGAATCCATTTGTCACGTCAAAATATAAGCACGCTCTAAATAAGGATGCGCTTTTATGTCCTTGATTTTTGGCTTTTCATCACTATTCCTCAAACAATAAGTAATAGAGAAACATTCTTACTTGTGAGGCTTTATCGATATAAGCTAAACTCCTAAAAAATAAACAACTTAATCCAATCCCAAGGTTTTCAATGTTATTACGATTGACCCCGATTGTTGCCATCGCCTTACTATCTGGATGCTCACTAACCAAAGGCGAACAGTACCACCAAGAAACGTTAGCGGCGATTCAAAATTCAGAAGCGAATGTCAATAATCGCATTACCAACCTAGAGCTACAGCTCAGCAACCAATCGGACTATATCGACAGCCTTGAAGAACAAGTCGATAAACTACAGGTTGAACTTCTTACATTTCGCGATGAAGCAATGGCAGAAGTAAAAAAACCGAAAGAGCCGATTATTGTCCAATCTCCCGCTCCTGTGGAACCAACCCCAACTCACGATATTGTCCTTGGCTCTATCGAAAAGGTCACGGTAGAGTCGATTAAGCAAACTTTTGATGCACGTATCGACACTGGTGCTGCGACGTCGTCTTTAAATGCCGTTGATATTGAAGAGTTCGAAAGAAATGGCAAAAAATGGGTCCGATTCCACTTAGCAGACACCAGTAAATCCGAAGAAGAGAAAAGTACTTGGATCGAAGCTCCTGTCATTCGCTACGTCAAAATCCGCCAGGTTACCAGTGAAGAGTTAGAACGCCGCGCTGTGGTAGAACTTTGGGTGCGCGTTGGAAAAATTCATGAAAAAGCGCAATTTACGTTGGCAGATCGCTCACATATGAACCATCCTATTTTACTGGGTAGAGAATTTATGCGCGACATAGCACTTGTCGATGTAAGTCGTACCTATATCCAAACGGACGAAGATAAAAAATAATAAGGTAGATTATGACGTCAAAAATACCGTTTTACCTTTCTATCATCTTATTGGTGATTGCGGGCATTGCTCTGAGTGTTTTCAGACATGAAAACTACGGCGTGCCTTGGACGCCAGGCGAAACTCGCCAGGTGTGGGATGTAGAAGCTCGTATTGAGTTCAATGCTAACGGCAACGAAGTAAAAGCGTCACTTGCAGCACCTCATACGCAAAGTGGTTACACACTTATCGGTGAATCTGCTTCTTCATCAGGTTATGGCGTTTCCTACATCAATGACGATTCAGGCCGTCGTGCAGAATGGTCAATTCGCCAAGCTCAAGGGCCACAAACCATATACTACAAAGCCCAGTTCTTAGTAGACCCTCAGGCTAAAGTCACTCCGTTACCGCCAACGGAAGACATTACGCCACCAACGCTATCAGCACCACAAGCAGCAGCGGCAAATGCCCTTATCGAACGTGCGATGAGTCGCTCAGCCGATAATGTGACGTTTACTCGTGAGCTTATCAAAGCGCTTAATGACCCTGATAGCCAAAACTCGTCGCTACTACTGAACGATTTCAGCCGTACTGATGCACTGCATAACATTTTGCTTACCGCAGGTATACAGAGCAAAACCGTCGGTGTTATCGAACTAGAAGATGGTCGTCGACGCCAAACAATTCAACCAATGGTTCAGGTTTGGTCAGGTAAAGATTGGGTACTGTTTTCGCCAAAATCCGAACAAAAAGCAGTGAAACCCAACTTGTTAGTGTGGGATGAATCAAACGTATCCTTACTTGACCTTGTTGGTGGTAAAAATAGCCAAGTGCATTTCTCGATGATTAAGCAAGAAATGACACCACAACAAGCTACAAACAACAAAATAGAAGCAGATGGATTACTGAATATTTCAATTCATAGCCTACCTTTGGAAGAGCAAGCGATGTTCAAAACCATCATGCTCATCCCTATTGGTGCTCTGATCGTTGTGTTCTTGCGTGTGATTATCGGCCTGAAAACATCCGGTACCTTTATGCCTGTGTTGATTGCCGTTGCTTTTGTTCAAACTCAACTATTAACGGGTATTGTCGGTTTCTTGCTAATTGTAGGTACAGGCCTGATTATTCGAAGCTATTTGTCTAGGTTGAACTTATTGCTGGTAGCAAGGATATCTGCGGTCATTATTACCGTTATTATGATCATCTCGGTGTTCACCGTTGTTGCGTTTAAAATGGGCTTAACAGAAGGCCTAACAATTACCTTCTTCCCTATGATCATCTTGTCTTGGACGATTGAACGTATGTCAATCCTATGGGAAGAAGAAGGTGCGAAGGAAGTTGCTCTGCAAGGTGGTGGTTCATTGCTGACAGCGGTATTAGTTTACCTTGCAATGACGAACTCATACATTCAACACTTAACCTTTAACTTCATTGGTCTACAGTTGATTGTTCTGGCCGGTATTCTATTACTAGGTACTTACACCGGTTACCGCCTCACTGAGCTACGACGCTTCAAACCACTAGCGGAGGACTAAACGATGTTCGAAAGTTTTACTTCGCCGTCTAAGCTTCGCCATAAAGGCATTATGGGGATGAACAAGCGTAACCACAGCTATATTGGCCGTTACAATGATCGTTCTAAATACCCACTTGTCGATGACAAGCTAAAGACCAAAATTATTGCACAGGCAGCAGGAGCAACAGTTCCTGCCCTGATCGGTGTCATTCATAACCAAGCTGAAGTTAAGACTATCCACAAAATGGTTGAGAACTGGCCTGGTTTTGTAATCAAACCTGCACAAGGTAGTGGCGGTAAAGGCATTCTGGTTGTTACGTCTCACAAAAACGGGGTATATACCAAACCCTCCGGCTCTACAATTGGTAGGGATGAGGTCGAGCGTCACATTAGTAATGCGCTTGCTGGCCTTTTCTCTCTTGGTGGTAAAAATGACGTTGCTGTGGTTGAAAACTTAATCAAGTTTGATGACTGTTTTGATGGCTTCAGTTATGAAGGCGTACCAGATGTTCGGATCATCGTATTTAAAGGTTATCCAGTTATGGCGATGATGCGCTGTTCTACAGCGGCTTCCGACGGCAAAGCAAACCTTCACCAAGGTGCGGTAGGAGTAGGCATTGACATCGCGACAGGTAAAGCCGTCAGAGCGGTGCAGTTCGATCATCCAGTGACTCATCACCCTGATACAGGTAAAGACCTTTCGACCCTTCAAGTACCGCATTGGGAGCGCTTGCTGGAGCTTGCGTCAAGTGCCTGGGAAATGACAGGTTTGGGATACATGGGTACGGATATGGTGCTGGATAAAGATGAAGGGCCTATGGTTTTAGAGCTTAACGCTCGCCCTGGTCTGGCAATCCAAATCGCTAATGGTGCAGGCTTGCTTCCTCGTTTGAAACACATAGAGAGCCTTGGCACACCTGCTGAGTATCCAAAACCGATTGAACGCGTCGCTTACGCGGCAGAGCAGTTCGGTGTGAAGCCGTTGTTCTAACCCTTCGACATAATGTTCGTTATTACTCGCCAGTAATTGTCATGATTACTGGCGTTTTTGTTCCCGCATCCAAAAACCTTGCACTTGCTCTCCTTATTAAACACATCCTTCTCATATATAAGTTGAATCAATGATCGAGCTAACAAAATCAACATAGATCGTTTCTTTTCTACTTTGCCTTTTGAGTATGATGAGAGCTCCCCTTACTCAACTTGAGAGGTTGGGAAATGCTAATAAAAGAAACAAATAATGATGAACCAGAGCTTGAAGAACAAGAGAGCTTAGACCAACACCTACAACGCTTGTCTGAGCTTTCTGTCCAAGCACTTGAAGAGCTTGCTGAAATGATCGAAGTCAGGGACGATATTCCAGAGGAATAAACGTCGCTTCCTCATTAAGTTCCGCTAATAAGCCGAGACTGCCGTCCTACAGTCTCGGCTTGTCTTATGTTGTTCGAAGCCTGCCTCGCAAACAGATACAAAAACGCCCGCGTTCATTGCGAGCGTTTTGTTAGATTCGAAGTTTACGATTCAAACTCTTCAATCATCTCTTGTGCTTCAGTCTTAGGCTTATCCGTTTGACCAAAACCACGCAGACCAACCACGTGTACGTGTTCGTGATCTTTAAACACCTTACGCACCAGTTTGTAGGTCGTACCTTTCTCTGGGCTGATGTTTTCAGGCGCCGCGATAAGAAGCTGCATATCCAGACGGTCACACAATTCGAACAATGTCGCGATCGATTTCGCATCCAGACGCGCTGCTTCATCCAAGAAAAGCAAACGACAAGGCACAATGTCTTTGCTGCGTAGACGACGAGACTCTTCTTCCCAGCTTTGAACAACCATCAGAAGGATTGACTGACCGGTACCGATCGCTTCACCTGTTGATAGCGCGCCAGACTCTGCTTGTAGCCAACCGTCTGTACCACGGTTCACTTCTACACTTAGCTCTAGGTAGTTACGGTAATCCAGTAGCTCTTCACCCAGAACCTGAGGAGAACGTTGACCCATATCGATATGTGGGTTCACGCGTTGGAACAGTTTCGCCATTGCTTCAGAGAAGGTAAAGCGAGTCGATTCAAACAGATCTTTATGCTGCTCTTGCTGTGTCGCTAGTCCGTTCAGTAGCACTTCGTGACTTTCACGAATCTTCACGTTTAGACGTACGCCCTTCACCTGACCAAACGAGATGTTCGACAAACCTTGGTTCAGCATACGAATACGGTTTTGCTCACGCTGAATCGTCTTCTTAATGATACTCGCTACTGACTCAGAGCTGATCGCTAAGCGGTTTTCACGTTGCGTTAGCTCTTCCGTTAGACGCGCCAGCTCGACTTCCATCTCTTCGATCGCTTCTACTGGATCATCAGTACGGATGATATCCTGACGAATACGTTCACGAAGATGTTGGTAAACCGCAATGTAGAACAGAACTTTACGCTCTGGGCGAGCGTTGTCTTCTGATAGACGCAGCGCATCACGCAGGTCGTCATTGTTCGCAACCGCTAGACGCAGCGCACCCAGTGATTTATCCGACATCGAACGCAGTTCATCCGCTGACATGTAAGCCAGTTCACGCTTGTGTAGACGACGCTCAACATCGTTCTCACGCGCCAAACGAAGTACTGAACACCAGCCGGCTTTCGCTGCAACAACAAAGGTACGCAGCTCAACGTATTCTTTCTGAACTTTCTTCAGACGTTTCGCCAAGCCTTTCATCTCGAGTTCAGTAGAGGTGATCGTGCGCTCGTATTCGCTCTTACGGCTGCGAGACGTGTGTAGACGCTCGTGCAATTCGTCACGACGACGCATTGCGCGCTCTTCTGCACCTTCGTCAGCGTTCACGCCAAACTCTTGAAGCTCTTGTTTGAACTCTTGAACCGTTTCCAGTTTCGCTTGGTGTGAACTCTTCAATGAAGCTAATACTTGGTTGTATTGGTTCATTTGACCTTGCGATTGCTTCAACTCTTCACGAGAGCGTGTACGCATTTGTTCAGCTTGAACCAGTTTAGCTTTTAGCTGCTCGCTCAGTTCGCTGCTCTTGTTCAGTAGGTCTACTGAATCTGAGTAAGCGAAGTAGTGACGACGTTCAACGAGATCCGAGAGTGCAAAGATTTGCTTCTTAAGATCTTGTAGCCGCTCGTCTGCCGCTTTGTATTCTGCTTCTAGTGCATCGAATTGCTCTGGGTCAGCATCAAGCGCAGACGCAATATTCTCTAATTGCGCGACGGCTTTTGCATGGTTGCTTAAGAAGTTCTTCGCCTCTGCAAGCTGAGCGATTTTCTCTTCTAGCTCATCAAAACGCGCTTGCAATGACTCATCTTCAACAAGCACCATGTGTGACGCTAGCTTGTCCAGAGAAGACAACGCTTGCTTGCTGGTTTGAAGCTGAGAACGTTGTTGTTGCTCTTTCGCATCCAGATCCGCCAGCACGCGAGCAATTTGGTTACGCTTATCACGAATAGTTGCCAGTGCTTGTTCTGGATCGGCGTCAAAAGCAACCTGAATGTGGTTAGACACAAATAGGTTAAACGCTTGGTACAAGCGCTGCATTTTCTGAGAATCAAACGCCGCTTTTGCGTGTTTCTCTACCACTTCTTCTCGTTCGTTACGCAGCAACTCTAGACGCTGCTCACGTGCCGCACGGCCAAACAATGGGATCTCAGGCAAGCGAGAGTAACGCATTTGGCGATCGTTCATACGAACGCAAACCGCGCCCTCTAACTCTTCTGCATCGAACGAGCTGTCATCAAAGGCATCGATGTCACCTTCAATGATGTACAAGTCTTCTGGACAGTCGTCTAGCTCTACCAGTTTCTCTTCGATGCCTGACAAGTCAGAAACAACGATAGCGTGACGAGCCGGACCGTACATCGCACTGAAGTAAGGCGCGTCATCAATCGTGATGTCATCGTAGATCTCAGACAGCAATACACCGCCCAGCGTATCTGCCAAACCTTTCAGGCGAGGGTCATTTGAACCACCAGGAGAAGCAAGACGCTCAATCTCAGAGTCTAGCTGGCTACGGCGCTCAGCAAGCTTATCTTTAGCTAAAGACAGCTCCCTTTCTTGTTCAAGGACAACTTGCATGTGGTTCATTACCGCATGGCGATCCTCAAGCTCTTCACCGCTCTGCTCTCTCAGTTTCTCTAGCGCATCGTTCGCCGCAATCCAAGCTGGTGCTATTGCTTCAAGCTTACTGATTTCTGCCACCGCGTTTTGCTCTAGACGGCGCTGTTCACCACGCTGATCACGAACTTCTTCTTGAGCTATCTCTAGTGATTCGATTTGCGTCGCATGACGTTCACGTTCTTGTTCAAACGTAACCTCATCGGTTAGTTCAACGTGATATTGCTTTTTGTATTCAGCAACCAGTTCACGTGCTTGACGCTGCTGGTTAAGGCTGCGTTCGAGATCACGGTGTTGTGCTCGCCATTGCTGTTCGTTTTGCGCGATTTGTTGTGACTCACGCGCTTTCGCAATTGCGGTTTTCGCATGTTCAGACGCGTCTTTGCGCTCAACTTGACCAACGATGCTTTGTACTAGTTTAAGCGCGGTTTCAAACTGCTCTGCCGCTGCAGAAGACATGTCCAGCTTGTGCTTAACCGATAGCAACGCATTGGTGTTTTCTGATTCTTTGCTCTTAAGCTCAGAGACAAGCGCTTGAGCCGATTCCGCCGTTAGGCTGTCATCGCCAAGTAGCTTCTTCGCTTTCTCCAGCGCTTGAACTGCTTGTTGATATTGAAGGGCGCGAGTTTGCTGAACGTCAAGAGCTTGCTGGTAATCAGCAAGTTGCGTCTTAAGGCTATCCACCTCTTCTTCTGCAACGGTAGCTTGCTCTTCAGCCATCATCACGCGTTCTTGCGCTTCTTCCACTACCATCATTTGTTCTTCAAGACGCTCGCTCAGCTCTTCAAGATCTTCTTGGTAGCGTTCGATCTTCTCTTGCTGACGCAGCGCGTTTTGCACAAGTTGCAAGTGATCAGAAGCCGCTTGGTAGTCTTGCTCTAAAGAAGATTCTGACTCGATCAGCAGTTCCAGCTCTTCTTGAACGCGGTTAAGCAGATTGTTTTGCTCAATCAAGGTCTCGCGAGAACCAAATAACTCTGAACGCAAAGACAATGTCTGTTCTAGTTTTTTACGGCGCTCGTTGGCATGGCGCATATAGTCCGCCGCCACGTAGTTGGTCGACTCTGTAATCAAGTGTTTGAACAAGTCACGGTCTGCTTGCGTGGTTTTGATCGCTTCTAGCGTCATGCGGTTTTCACGCAACGCCGATTCCATATCTTGGAACGCTTTCTTCACGCCGCCGTTTTGTGGCAAAAGGTAGTCACGTAGCGAGCGTGTAATCGCACTTGAGATACCACCGTAAAGCGATGCTTCAATCAGGCGGTAGAATTTAGAACGGTCACCAGAGTTACGCAGTTTCTTCGGAATCACACCGAATTCAAACATTTGCGCGTGGTAATCCACGATAGAAGAGAACGCTTTGAACTGAACACCTTCAAATTCCGCGATCGATTCTTTTACTTCGTTGATTTGACGTACACGAGCTTGAGTCGCAGATACGCTTTCAACCAAGATATCCGTTGGTTTCACATGGCTTGGAAGACCTTGGATAACAAACGGTTTGATGTCTACCTTCTTATCACGACCCGCAACTTGCTGCAGTTTTACTGCAAACAACAGGCGTTGGTTACGTGAGTTCACCACGTCTAGCGCCGCATAACATGCGCCCGGCTGTAGCTTACCGTACAAACCTTTGTCGCGAGACGATTGGCTGCTGCCTGCTTCTGTCGTGTTACGGAAGTGCAGCAGCGTTTGGTCAGGAATCAATGCGGTGATGAACGCCGCCATTGTGGTTGATTTACCTGCACCGTTACCACCTGATAGCGTGGTGACCAGACCATCGATGTCAAACGTACGGGCAAAGAAGCCGTTCCAGTTGACCATGGTCAGCGATTGGTATTTACCGCGTTCAATCATGCTCATGCTTCACCCTCTTCTGTTGTTTCTTCTTGGGCTTGATCGTCTTGATCTTCTTCAGACAATAAGCTGCCTTGGCTTGGCTCTTTGGTGTGCACTACTGCTTCACCATCACGGATCAGACGCAGCTGCGCTTCACGCATGTCATCGCCAATACGTACATCGGCACCAAAGCGGAATACCGCTTCACTGATGCTGAATTTACCGGTTTCACCGATGTTGATGATCATGCCTAGGCGACGCAGACGACGAAGTGACGTACGTACTTTTTCAAACAGCTTTTCTTTATCGAGGTCAGAACCAGTCGCACGGTTCGTCACTAGCTTCATCAGCTTGTTTTCATCTGCTAGAGCAAGCAGTTCGTCGTACAGCTCTTGGTTAGTGAAGATGCCTTCGTGCGCAAGACGCTCTGGGCTTAGATAAAGGAAACACAGTACCTTACCCACCAGCATATCCAGTTCAGAAAGAACACTACGGCCAATCAGAGACGTTGAACGAGGACGAAGATAGAAGAAACCTTCTGGCGCTTTCACCAATTCGGTGTTGTAGCGTTGGTAGAAAGAAGAAAGCTCAAGTTCGAAATCCGACAGCAACGCGTGGTTGTCTAGATCTTCACTTGAGATATGACGCCCTGCTCGAAGCATGCTGTCTAGCGCTGGGAACAGAGGGTTAGAAATTGCTTTTGCCAGATTCTCTGACATGTATTCATTAGTATCGGTCGATGACATTCGCTTGTACCTTTGCCCCAAATTCGTTGATTGCTTTCCAGTCTGGTTGAATCGCTTGGTAATCCGATTCTGAATACCCTAGACGTACAGCTTGATCGACGATAATGCGAGCTAAATCAAAATGATGAGTGTAAGGGTGCTGTGCAAGGTAATCTCGCAGTACCACACTCAAATCGATTGGTGTGCCTTGATCTTTATGCGCTTTTAGCATGTCACCAATTCGTTCAGACAGCTCATCATTGACTTGTTGAAACTCTTCGTATTCTACTTCCATCGGAACTTGACCCGTGACCTCGTCATCACGCAGTACTAGGGCCTCATCACGAAGGTCAGAAAGCCTCTCCGCATCTGCATAAGTCAGATACCAAGGCGCATCGAAGTAATCTTTGACGGATTGACGCAGACGCGAGCTAAACGCACGGTTCTTATCCATATCGATTGCAGTACGAATAAACTTGTGCACGTGTCGGTCATAACCAATCCAAAGGTCGATCGCTTGCTGGCCCCAGCTTGTGATTCGGTCCAGCTTCATTTGCAGACCAAACAAGGCTTCTTCGATAAACTCCAGCTCAGGGTCACCGTAAACAATTTCTTGAATATCGAGGATCTGAGTTTGCAGTTCATCACTGGCGGCTTGCAGCGTATCTTGAAGTTCACGCAACGTGCTTGATGTTTCTGACAGAAGTGCTTCACAGTTGTTGATCGCTTCGCGCCAGTCCTTGTTAAGCAGGTCAGCAATCTGTTGTTTCACTGACTGTTGCTGCTCATCCATAACACGTTGGTTGAGGTCAATTTGATCGAAAATTTCGCCTACAGAATATTTTAAAACACCGTATACGTTTTTCTTCCAGTGACCCGGTGTGCCACCTTTTTGTGCTGCCTCAATCGCTTTCGCCATTTCATCCGCTACCATGGATAGCTGGATAGATAGACGCAGTTTTGAGAACTCACGATGACGCACGTAGTAGTCGGTTATTCCTATCGCTAATGGCGACAAGCGGTAAATGCTCGCTCCGTCAGTAATCTCACTGACAAAACGGCTCATAAGACGCTGCTTAACCATCTCGTTGATCGCATTGTTCGCACGAAAAGCGGAGGCTTCGCCGGTCTCATCAAATAGTCGAGTGACGATGGCAAATGCATCATGCAGTTCACCTTCACCCAGTTCTTCATCGAACCTTTCATTACTCAGTACGGCAATGGCTATCAAAAATGCCAATCGCTCTGTGGTCAGGTTCAACGAGAAATCGTGCTGCTTAACCCAGCCAACCAGCTCATCGATTGGTTGCTCTGCAGCATTGAGAGTCATCTCACTCATTGTTATTCCTGTTTATCGTTCTTTTTAGCCCACACATGAATGTAGCGGCCTAATGAGAGGTATGGCTCTTGTCGACAAAGTTGTTTTTCTAGCGCCAACACATCTTCAAACTCGTAATCACCCATGTATTCCATATTGCCTATGTAATCACTAAATGAGCGAATACCAGATTTGCCACAAATATTAAAACCTGAATTTTCTATCCACTGGTAGACTTCTTCAGGTTTTAAGCCTTTTTGCGGCTGTAGTTTAAATCTTTTTCGGTGAGGCATGCCGTCTAATATATGAGGAATGTTGCCACAAACCACGTTTTTATAGACTAAACCGTGGTGGTTGTAGAACATGACTGATGCGATGCCTCCCGGTTTTACTTGTTCTAGAACTGTTTCAAGTGCGGCCTTAGGATCAACCAGCCACTCCATCACAGCGTGGAACATAGCCAGATCGACCCGTCCATCCATATGTTCACCGATGGATTGGACAGGCGAATGAATCAGGCGATACTGCTCAAGCAAACCGTTTTTTTCAATATCCTGCTTAGCCAACTGCAGCATTTCCGAAGATAGATCACATAAAGCGATTCGATGTCCGAGCTTAGCAAGCTTTTGCGACATTTGTGCCAAACCACCACCAGCGTCTAACACTTCTAGGGGTTGCTGGTCAGCATCTAATTCACTTAGAATCTGTAGAAAATCTTCCCACACAATGATTTGGCGGATCTCCCCTTTATCGGAGCCGTAAATATTTTTTGCAAATTTGTGGGCGATATCGTCGAAATTGCGGTCTTCTGTCACTTCTGCTGAGTTATCATAACGGATTGTGCCGCTATTCTGGCACAAGGAAAGCAGGAATAAAGAGGGATACCCTCATTTTTATTATCAATTGATGTTTTTTCGGACTATTTATGTATGTTTGAGCTGAAAAAAGTAGTGTCAGCCATGCTTATGCCCCTTCCGGCATTGCTGCTGATAGGCTTGTTGGGTCTTGCTCTCATTAGTTTTACTACAAAACGTAAAACTGGCTGCTTCGTTGTTCTATTCTCTTTTGTTGGCATTTTTCTTGTTGCCTTCCAACCTGTTTCAACCAAGCTTCTTATGCCGTTAGAGCGAGAGCATAAAGCCTTTTTGCCAGTTTCTGGCACCATCGACTACGTGATGGTTTTAGGGAATGGTCATGTTATCGATGACGAAATTCCACCCACCTCGCAGTTAAGCCGTGCAGCATTAATGCGCTTAACTGAGGGCATTCGTATTTTAAGAATGTATCCAGGCGCGAAATTAATCTTATCCGGCTATGCTGGCGGATCTGAAATTAGCCACGCGAGAATGATGGCGAACGTTGCCCTAGCCTTAGGTGTAGCAAAATCCGATATCATTTTATTAGAGGATGCAAAGGATACGTGGGAAGAGGCACGTCAAGCGGCTGCATTCGTTCAGCAAAAGGAGATTGTGTTAGTCACCTCTGCAAGCCACATGAGCCGTGCATTGTATGAGTTCAACGCAGCAGGCATTAAACCAATCCCAGCTCCGACCAACTTCTTAGCTATTAGCGAAATCAGTCAACCTTGGGATAAATACTCACCTAAAGCGCGTTACTTAGAACAAACAGAGCTTTATTGGCATGAGTACTTGGGCAGTATTTGGCAAAGGTTGCGTGATACTGTCGGCCAAACACCAATGGTTGAAGCAAACTAGTATTATCTTGAAGCCACAAAAAAGGAGAGCCGAAGCTCTCCTTTTTCTTTTTACGATTGAGTTATGTTCAAACTAGTCACCAGCAAACATATAGCCCTCGCCGTGTACCGTTACAAAAATCTGTGGGTTCTTAGGATCGAACTCCATTTTTGCGCGCATACGTCGAATAAGAACATCAATGGTGCGGTCATTCGGCGCATCCACTCGATGGCTGATCATGTTCAAAATACGCTCACGACTTAACACCTGGTTAGGGTAAGACGATAATGCCACCAAAAGTTCATACTCTGCTTTAGTTAGTTTTACTGGCTCACCGTTGCGGCTAAGTGCGCGACGTTGAATGTCGAATGTCCACTCCCCAAAGCGCACAATGTGCTCTTCACTGGTTTCATTCGCTTTCGAGCTGCCACTGCGCGCTGCTGAAATACGCCACAGCAAGTTTTTAACGCGAACTAACAGCTCTCTCAGTTCAAAAGGTTTTGTCACATAATCGTCAGCACCCATTTCTAGGCCTACGATTTTATCAATGCTATCCGTGCGTCCTGTTACTAATATGATACCAATATCCGATTGGCTACGTAACTCACGAGTAAGCATCAGGCCGTCTTCACCAGGCAGGTTAATATCCAGCATGATCAGGTCTACATCGCCCGCTTGCAAAACTTCACGCATTTCCGCGCCACTCTCTGCTTCGCTGACTTGGTAGCCCTCATTTTGGAAATATCCCGCAAGCTTACTACGAGTTACAACATCATCTTCTACGACTAATACGTGATAGCTCATTTACACCACTTTTCTGTCTTCTTATTATCCAAGACGTATTCTATTCATAACTAGTAACATTTCTAGTCATAGATACATTAAAACGCAAGATTTAGCGTTTTTATTGATTCAAAACAAGCTTACCCACTGCTATTAATAAACGGTCATTTTTGACCATAAAACATAACAATTATAGTTACTGCTATTCATTTTAATTGATTACACTTAGGGGATATCCCTAATTGACTTTGTGATGCATGACTTGAAGCATCATTCAGGAGCCCAAAATGCAAGAAGTGAAAGCTTTTAATGAAAAACGCGCTGAAATTTACTGGTGGTTTTCGAGCTTGTTCGCAAAAGAACTAACAGAGAAAGAATTGGAAGCCTATCACAGTGTTGAAATTCGCAGTTTTCTCGCAGGCTTAGGTGAAAATGAGTCGCTGAAACCAGCCGTTGATAGCCTAGTTGATGCGCTGAATCGGTTACAAGATCGTGAAGATGCACAACTAGAGCTTGCAGCTGACTTTTGTGAACTGTTTTTGAAGACAGAAAAATACGGCGCTCTTCCTTACGCATCCATGTACATTGGTGAATCAGGTTTACTGAATGACAAGCCAGCTGAGGAAATGGAAAAGTTGATGGCTGAATTTGGCGTTCAAGTAGACGAAAACCTAAAGGAACCTGCGGATCACTTAGCCGTTGAGCTCGACTTTCTCGGGAACATGATTATCCGCTCAAACGAGCTTGAACAAGAAAAACACATGGAAGAAGCCTTCGTTAAACAAAACGACTTTATCCAGCAACAATTGATGTCTTGGTTACCTCAGTTTTCAGACAAATGTAAACAATTCGACGAATTTGGATTTTACTCGAGTGTCGCGAAACTATTAGTTGCATTTTGTAAACTAGACAGCGCCTACCTTCTTGGTGAATAATTGCCGCCTATTTTTAGGGAGCCTGCCTATCGGGCTTCCTGTATGCCGAAAGTGACCAATTGTAAGTAACTTGGGTATAATATTCGTTTGCCTTAACTTAGCGCAAAGACGCTTGGTTATTTAGCAGTCAAAATGTGACTTCAAATACACAAATCTCGTGCTGAAAACATTGCTAGTCAGTCCACATAGGGCTAAAATGTGAGCGCAAACGATTAAATATGATTTATATGTAAACCGCTGAAATATAGCGGTTTTTGTGTTTTCTTAACAGGTTGATGGCAATTTCTCATCAGATAGAAAAAAGATAAAATTCATCGACCGATGCTGCTACGCACCCTTTTGTCGCACTTGGATCAACCGCTGCCGAGACACTTAGCGCCAATTTTATATTGCTAGGTGTGAAACCATTAGAGCATCAGGTACATCCAATACGACATATTTCAGTAGCTCGATACAGGACACCATTTATGGCCACGATAAAAGACGTTGCTCGCTTAGCCGGCGTTTCCACTACGACAGTTTCGCACGTTATCAATAAAACGCGTTTCGTTGCAGAAGCAACGCAAGAAAAAGTAATGAAAGCCGTTGACGAGCTGAATTACGCGCCAAGTGCCGTTGCACGCAGCCTAAAATGCAACTCAACTCGTACGATTGGCATGTTAGTAACTCAATCAACTAACCTATTTTTCTCAGAAGTGATTGATGGCGTTGAGAGCTACTGTTACCGCCAAGGCTATACTCTGATTTTATGTAACACAGGCGGGATTTACGAAAAACAACGCGATTACATTCGTATGCTGGCTGAAAAGCGCGTTGATGGCATCCTAGTGATGTGTTCTGACTTAACCGAAGAACTAAAAGAGATGCTTGACCGTCATGCGGACATTCCTAAAGTGGTCATGGATTGGGGCCCAGAGAGCTCGCAAGCAGACAAAATCATGGATAACTCAGAAGAAGGTGGCTACATTGCGACCAAACATCTGATTGACAATGGTCATACGGATATCGCTTGTCTAAGCGGTCATTTTGAAAAGCTTGCTTGCCAAGAGCGCATTGCAGGTTTCCGTCGCGCAATGAGCGAAGCGAACCTAGCTGTAAATGAAGACTGGATCCTTGAAGGTAACTTTGAATGTGATACGGCCGTATTAGTTGCAGATAAAATTACCGCAATGGACAAGCGCCCGACGGCGGTATTCTGTTTTAACGACACAATGGCTCTCGGCCTAATGAGCCGCTTGCAACAAAACGGGATCAAAATTCCTGAAGATATTTCAGTGATCGGCTACGACAACATCGAGCTTGCAGAATACTTCTCTCCACCGCTAACGACTATCCACCAACCTAAACGTCGTGTTGGTAAAAATGCATTCGAAATTCTACTTGAGCGTATCAAAGATAAAGAACACGAAAAACGAATTTTCGAAATGCAACCTGAGCTTGTAATTCGAAATACTGTGAAAAAAATGAACTAAATTTCACTGTATTTAACACGGTTAAATAAGCGCTCTACAGGGGCGCTTATTTTTTTGGAAAAATTAAGCATTCTCTAATACTTCACACCACTCTAATAACAATTGACTAACGTTAACTCCCTGTTTTATATAAATGTAATATATATTAAGAACTCCTTTTCAAAGGCCAATTTGCACCTTTCCATATGCAAAATAGAGCATTCAATCTATCATTTTTATTGAACCGAAATCACACTTTTAACGCTAAACCGTGATGTTAATTCAATATAAGAAGTATGCTCATTGTGTCACGCACAGGGCAAACCATTCGAAAGAGTGGGACGCAAAGCCTCCGGCCTGAACCATATTACGATATGGAAGGTAGCGGGGTTACCGATGGCAAGTGTGTAAGCAATGACTTTACTCTGTAATGACATTGTTTTTACGCATGTTTGCTACTCTCTCGGACCTGACTTTTGGTGGCGTAATATTAATTACACCGAGATAACAAAACATGGATAAACCGATACTCAAAGACTCTATGAAGCTATTTGAGGCACTTGGTAATATCAAGTCGCGCTCAATGTTTGGTGGCTTCGGACTATTCGCTGATGAAACAATGTTTGCACTAGTGGTAAACAATCAGCTTCATATCAGAGCAGACCAAAAAACTTCATCTGACTTCGAGAAACAAGGGCTAAAGCCTTACGTTTATAAAAAACGTGGCTTTCCAGTCGTTACAAAGTACTACGCTATTTCCAGCGATTTATGGGAATCAAGCGAACGCTTAATCGAAGTAGCGAATCAATCATTGAAAAAGGCAAAGCTTGAGAAAGAACAGCAAGCAAGTACAAAGCCTAACCGTTTGAAAGATTTGCCTAACTTACGACTGGCTACCGAGCGCATGCTAAAAAAAGCCGGCATCGAATCCGTAGAGAAGCTTGAAGAGGAAGGTGCGCTTAACGCCTATAAAGCGATAAGAGATACGCACTCTGCAACCGTCAACATTGAGTTGCTATGGGCACTAGAAGGTGCTATCAACGGCACTCATTGGAGTGTGGTACCTCAAGCTCGCCGAGATGAGTTGATGAACGGCCTCCAATAAAAGTCGGCCTAAAAACTATCTTGTAAAACCGCAGTCTAATCTGCGGTTTTTTTGTGAAATTTTTTCGGTTTTCCTACTGTCTTATTACATATATCCCAAATTGGAATCAAAATTATGAATAAGAAACTGATATTAGGTCTCATCCTACTAGCGGCTATCGTCTTTTTAGGTATTAACTTTGGCCAGTATTTAACCTTAGAGAATGCAAAAGCCCAACAAGAAGCACTAACTACATACATCGATCAGAATTTTGTATTCTCGGCTGCGATTTACTTTTTTACCTACATTGCAATTACCGCTTTTTCTATCCCAGGAGCGGCAGTAGTCACCTTACTTGGTGCAGCCTTATTTGGTTTTTGGACAAGCTTGCTACTGGTTTCTTTCGCTAGCACTATGGGGGCAACACTGGCCTTCTTGAGCAGCCGATACTTATTGCGTGACTGGGTACAAAACAAATTCGGAAATAAACTCAACGCAATTAATCAAGGTGTCGAAAAAGACGGAGCTTTTTATCTATTTTCCTTGCGTCTAATCCCTGTATTCCCTTTCTTTCTAATCAACTTACTGATGGGCTTAACGCCGATGTCTGTAGGTAGATTTTATCTCACTAGCCAAATAGGTATGCTGCCAGGCACAGCCGTATATCTGAATGCAGGTACTCAATTAGCAACAATTGAAAGCCTATCGGGCATTGTTTCACCCGCAGTATTAGCGTCTTTTGCGCTATTGGGACTATTTCCAATCATCACTAAATGGGTTATGGATAAAGTAAGGCCGACACCAAGTCAGCAAAACTCGTAATTGGTGAAGTGGGTATTTTGATGAAAATATTTATCGCTAAAAACCCAGCAGAAGCACACATTGTATGTGAGCTGCTTAAAGTGGAACAAATTTACTGTGAAGTTCGTGGAGAAGGTATTTTCGGCTTAAAAGGAGAACTGCCGTTTGGTGATGATACCGATCCTTATGTGTGGCTTTTTGACACTGCACAAAAGATGAAAGCTGAAGAAATAGTAAAAGCATATCGAAAACAATCCGATAGGCATGAGTATCAAGATTGGCAATGCCCAAAATGTCATGAAATAAACGAAGGGCAATTTGGTGCATGTTGGCAATGTGGATATCAACTAGGAGAGCTATAGCGGCTCTCCTATTCAGTGGATACACTCAGTTTTAAGCACATACAGCTTGCTGTTTAATAAACTCGATGGAGTGTTGATTGAAGTCTTCTGGACGCTCTACATTGCATACATGACCACAATTCGGGATTTCTCGTAGAATGCTGAGCTTATGTGCTGCAACCATTTCTTTGACAGGTTTAATAAACATGTAATCCCTGTCGCCCATTAAGTAGAGAGTCGGAATGGGTAACTCTCGATCTTTAAAATATTTCATTAACGGATTTACATCAGCAGCAAGAATAAACCAACGTTTAAATTCTTTTTGGCAAAGCTTCTTGGCTTCGCGAATAAAAAGGTGGCGAGATTCTCGTTGGCTTCTTTGAGGCATAACAATATAAGCGAACAGTTTGTAGAGCCACATGTACGGTAGGATATGCTTACAAAAATTACCTAATTTCACCAATATCTGAGAACGAGTGTTAAGCCTTGTGACAGCACCGCCGAGCACCATCGAACGTACGCGCTCTGATGACAATTCAGCAAGGTTTCGAACAATAATGGTACCAAGCGACATACCGACAAAATGAGCGGATTGGATCTTTAAATGGTCCAATACTTTCAAAATATCTTGAGTAACTTCCGTAAAGGTATAACGGCTAGCAATGAGCTCTTTAAGTAACTGATTTGACTTTCCATGCCCTCTTAAATCGATCAACAATAAGTTAAAGTGTTGCTTGTAAGCTTTAATTTGCTTGAACCAGATAGAAGAGCTACCACCAGCACCGTGCACAAATACAACCCACTCATGACTAGTAGGGTGCAAATAGGTTTTATGAAAAAGTAGCGGCTGGGTCATATTCAGTATCAAAAAGATCGTGCTATTGAGTAAAAAGCCATCCTACCACACTCCCCTTACTCAAGATAATAAAGGCACCTCATTCGGCGCCTTTCGTTACAATTTTAAGTCAAACTAACGCTGAGTGGTAAAGCTGCAAATAAGATTCTGCGGCCTTTTGCCAACAAAAGTCTTGTTGCATCGCATGCAACTGTACTTTATTCACTTCAGGCTCGTTTTGAGCGTAGAGCAACAGTGCCCTTAGCATCGTTAACAACAATGCCTGCGGTGTCGGTTCGAAAAAAACAAACCCCGTTGCTTCAGATGGGTTTACATCATAATCGCTAACGCTGTCCTTTAAGCCACCAACACCGCGTACTATCGGCAATGTACCGTAAGCCATACTATAGATTTGATTCAAACCACATGGTTCAAACTCAGAAGGCATCAAGAAGAAATCAGAACCAGCTTCAACGATATGCGCAAGTTCATTGTCATACGCTTCTACAAAGGCAAATTTGCTAGAAAACTGCGCGGTAACCTCTCGTAGCTGAGCGGCAAGAACAGGGTCTCCGGTCCCAACGACAACTAGCTGAACATCGTGCTTCAAAAAATCGGCCAAAGCAGGCAACAAGTAATGAACGCCTTTCTGCTGGGTCAATCGACAAACCATACCGAACATAGCTACATTTTTTTCGGGCAAATTTAGTCGTTGTTGTAATGCTTTTTTACAAGCTTTCTTCCCTTGCGACATACTTTGCTGGTCGGCGCAGTAATTAACCGGCAAGTAGGTATCCGTTTCCGGATTCCAAGCGCTGTAATCACAACCATTCAAGATGCCGACTAAGTCCTGTGCACGTTGCTGAAACTCCCAAGCCATGCCGTGACTGCCAAGCTCTGTTTTTAGTTCCTCTGCGTACGTAGGGCTAACCGCGTTTATCTTATCTGCATTCATTACGCCAGCTTTAAGCATCGTAATATGCGTTGCACTCACCGCAGCATCGGGAACGTTTCTACAATGAAACTCTGGCAAACACTGCACGTCTTCATAACTAAATACGCCTTTAAAGACCGCATTGTGAATTGAAATGACGCTTTTAGTATGAGCAAAGAACGGATCATTGCCATACCTGTGCTTGAGCAAAAATGGAACAAGACCTGTGTGCCAATCGTTCGCGTGTATGATATTAGGTTGAAAGGCGAGCTTGGGTAACATGTCGAGACATGCTGCACTAAAAAACGCAAAGCGCTCGCCGTTATCAGTATACGCTTGGTTGTTCTCCGCATACATTGATGGTCGATTGAAATACGGCGGACAATCAATCAGGTAAACAGGATTTTGACCTAACATGAGCCGCAAAACTCGATACTCCGTATGCGGCCATGATGTTAATTTTGTTTCTAATACAACTTCTGCGTCTGCGAGTTTATCAATACTACTGTACGCAGGGATGGTAATTCTTACGTCTTGCTGTAGGTTTTGAAGGGCTTCCGGTAGTGCCTTGGCAACATCTGCCAAGCCACCACTTTTAATGAGGCCTTCAACCTCAGAAGCTACAAACAGAATAGATAAGTTGTTAGTAGCCAACTCGAGCTCCTTTCGGAATAACAACAATGCCCTCCTCAGACACGTGGAAGTGTTTTTTATCTTCTTGAAGATTCACACCAATCTGAGTACCAGGAGCAATATCGGCATCCTTGTCGACAATCACACGACGTAAAACACAGCCTTCGCCAATTTTTACGTCACCAAGAAGTATACATTCGCTGATATCGCAAGCAGAAGCAATATTACTGCGAAAACCAAGCACCGACTTTTCGATTCTTGAGCCTCTAACATAGCTGCCATTACACACTAAACTATCGATTATCTGCACACGACCATTATCAGAGTCGGTAAATGTCGCAGGTGGCAATGGTGGGTAGTAGGTGTGCAATGGCCATTTACGGTTGTACAGCGAAAATGGTGCATCTTTTTCTAGCAGATCCATATGCGCTTGCCAGTACGCATCAATAGTTCCGACATCACGCCAGTACACCTCTTCTTTTTCGCCACTGATTTTGTTGGTACTGAAGTCATACACGAACACATCACCTCTAGGGAACATCTTTGGAATGATGTCCTTTCCAAAATCATGTGATGAAGCTTCATTATCCGCATCTTCGACCAACTCTGAGAACAGTACCTGAGCTTCAAAAACATAGTTACCCATTGAAACTAAAGCGTAATCAGGGTCACCAGGAATCGACTTCGGATTTGCTGGTTTTTCTTCAAAGCCAATCATACGACCTTCACTATCCACTTCGATAACCCCAAATTGCGACGCCTCTTTTAGTGGCATGCGCAATGCAGATACCGTCAAAGAAGCCTGCTTTTCTGAGTGGAAGTTCAGCATTTGTTTGATATCCATCTTATAGATATGGTCAGAGCCAAAAATACAAACTTGCTCTGGTTCTTCTAATTCCATAAAACGCAGGTTTTGATAGATCGCGTCCGCCGTCCCTTCGTACCAACGTTTACCAGTACGCATTTGAGCGGGAATAGGATCGATAAAGCGGTCTGTAATGCCGTTGATGTTCCACCCCTTTTTTAAGTGATGGAATAAAGATTGAGATTTAAATTGGGTTAGGACGTAAATGCGCATCAAATCCGCATTAACAAAATTGTTTAGAGCAAAATCGATCAATCGATAACTACCACCAAACGGTACCGAAGGTTTACTGCGAGATTCCGTTAAAGGTCTCAAACGAGAGCCTTCACCGCCAGCAAGAATCATTCCCAAAACACCAGCCATTTGTTGTTCTCCATATCGTTATAGCTTGGATTTGGTACTCGCTTGAATGAGTCATACTCGGGGAGTCAAGCGAATACATTTAGCAACCGTCTCTGAGTTTCTGTGAACTCTTACAACACGGATAAAAAAGCTACGGCACTTCCAGTATGCAACGTCCACTCTTTCCTTATTTTTTGACGCAAACAATGCACACAGTTGCACTAATTTTTGTAATAAATTATCTAAGCGGGTTCTAAATTACAATTTTTAATACGCCATTCTGTGTACCATACAGCTCTTGCGTACTCAAGACGATATCTAGATCACACATGGAAAAGCAAACGATTACATTGTGAAAACAATTTACGAACGGATTCACTACACCGCCGATTTTTTAGCCTAATGTATAACAAATATGTGAATGCAAAATGAAAGTTACAACGAATATTTTTTACATAAAAAATACATCAGCGACTACGAAATATTGATGCTGGGATCTTCTTGCGTCAGCAAAACTCAGTCAAAGCAGCAAAGATCTATACGAACAACACAGTGGCCTTTACGCAAAAACAAAACGCAAAAAAGGCAGCGATATCGCTGCCTTTTTACATTACTTAGATCGTACGTTTTTATGCTTTCGCTTTTTTACGCTTATCAGTGACTTCCCACTTACCGTCAACAAAGAGCGCTGTCCAACCAGATGGTTTGCCATTCTCTTCCGAACGAACGTAGTTCTCTTTTGTTTTGCGACTAAAGCGTACGACTGCAGGACGACCATCAGGATCTTCTTGCGGTGCGGTCGCTAGGTATTTGAACTTCTCAGGTAAACGCTCTTCAAAACGTGCCAGTTCAGCAACCAAAGGAGCACGTGTCTCGCGCGATTTCGGGAAGTTGCTTGCCGCCATAAATAGACCTGAAGCACCATCACGAAGTACGAAATACGCATCTGAGTTTTCACATGGCAACTCGGGGAAATGAACAGGATCTTCTTTCGGGGGCGCGACTTCGCCATTCTTCAAGATCTTACGAGTGTTCTTACACGTTTCGCTCGTACAATCCATGTATTTACCAAAGCGACCGTTCTTAAGCACCATATCAGAGCCACATTTGTCACATTCAACAACTGGACCATCGTAGCCTTTTACTTTGAACTCGCCGTATTCAACAAGGTAGCCTTCACAATTCGGGTTATTACCACAAACATGCATCTTACGCTTGTCATCAATCAGGTATGCGTCCATCGCTGTTTCACAGATCGGACAACGCTTTTTAGCGCGCAGAGCTGCGGTTTCAACGTCTTCTTCTAGAACGTTAATAATACCTTCTTCGTCACCCAAGTTGATGGTTGTCTTACAACGCTCTTTTGGTGGTAACGCGTAACCTGAACAGCCTAAGAACACACCTGTCGAAGCAGTACGGATGCCCATTGGACGGCTACACGTCGGACACTCGATATCCGTCATGACGATGTGGTTTAACTTCATACCGCCTTCTGACTCATCCAGCTCCGCTTTTTCAAGATCGCCAGTAAAATCAGCAAAGAAGTTGTCTAACACAGCTTTCCAGTTCACTTCACCTTCAGCGATTTGGTCCAATTTCTGTTCCATACGCGCAGTAAAGTCGTAGTTCATCAAATCGTTAAAGCTGTCATCAAGGCGGTCAGTAACAATTTCACCCATTTTTTCAGCGTAGAAACGGCGCTGATCAACTTTCACGTAGCCACGATCTTGAATCGTAGAAATGATCGATGCGTAAGTCGACGGACGACCAATACCTCGTTTCTCCAGCTCTTTAACCAGTGCTGCTTCAGTGTAGCGCGCAGGTGGCTTTGTAAAGTGCTGTTTAGGGTCAAGTGACTCTAAGCTTAGCTTATCGCCAAGTTGTACCGCAGGAAGGATTGTATCCTCGTTTTTGCCCATTGGACGCTGTACACGAGTCCAGCCGTCAAATTTAAGGATACGGCCTTTCGCTTTAAGCGTGTATTCTGCCGCTTTTACACTGATGGTTGTTGAATCGTATTCTGCTGGCGTCATTTGACACGCTACAAACTGATTCCAAATCAAAGCATAAAGTTTGTGCGCATCAGCATCGACACCTTGCAGGTCTTCCGCCTTAACACCCACATTTGAAGGGCGGATCGCTTCGTGCGCTTCCTGTGCCCCTTCTTTGCTACCGTACGTCAATGGTTTCGCTGGCAGGTACTTATCACCAAACTCAGAACCAATAAAGTCACGTACAGCGTCCACAGCCTCGGCACTTAGGTTAGTCGAGTCCGTACGCATATAAGTGATGTAACCGGCCTCATAGAGGCGCTGAGCTAGCATCATGGTCTTTTTCACGCCGTAGCCCAGACGTGTACTTGCTGCCTGTTGAAGCGTAGAGGTGATGTAAGGTGCTGAAGGCTTGCTCTTTGTAGGGCGGTCTTCACGCTTACATACTTCGTAACTTGCATTCTCAAGTACAGACATCGCTGCTTTGGTTTCTGCCTCATTAACTGGCTTAAACGCAGAACCGTCTTTCTGAGCAACAAGCAGTTTAAAGTCCACTTTGTCTTTCGTTTTCGTATTCGCATGAATGTCCCAGAATTCTTCTGGTACAAACGCGTTAATCTCACGCTCACGCTCAACTAACAATTTCACCGCAACAGACTGCACTCGACCAGCAGATAAGCCACGAGCCACTTTTTTCCAAAGTAGAGGTGAAACCATAAAACCAACGACACGGTCCATGAAGCGACGTGCTTGTTGGGCATTTACACCATCCATGTTCAGCTCGCCAGGTGTCTGGAAAGCTTGTTGGATCGCGTTTTTCGTAATTTCGTTAAAAACTACACGTTTGTATCGCTCTTCATCGCCACCGATGATCTCACGAAGGTGCCATGCGATTGCTTCCCCTTCGCGGTCCAAATCGGTTGCGAGATAAACGCAATCTGCGTCTTTGGCGAGTTTTTGTAGTTCGTTGACAACTTTTTCTTTGCCTGGAAGGATTTGGTAATTCGCTTCCCAGTCATGATATGGGTTAATCCCCATCTTTTTGATCAACGCTTTACGGTCTTTCTCTTTTTTAACGCGCGCTTTCTCTTCCGGACTCATCCCTTTAGTTGAGATGGCTGCGGCTTTTTTCTCACCAGTGCTTTGACCGGCCGTAGGCAGATCACGCACATGACCAACACTAGACTTAACAATAAAGTCTTTACCAAGGTACTTATTTATCGTCTTTGCCTTGGCTGGTGACTCTACTATAACGAGTGATTTACCCATAACTGACTCTAACGTCCTTCATAATAATGCGGGTAGAAACCTTGTTTAAAGGCCACCCGCATAATGTTCTATTTCATTGCTTCTTTTTTTACTATTGTGCGAGATGAAAAGAAGATCAACTGCTTTTTTGAAATTCAGATCCGATTGGTTGACAATTCATCGTCTTTATACTTCAAAGAGACAGGGTTCTGAAAGGTATTGAGCGGCATATCTAAACAGGCAAACTTAGCATCCGCTAATCCAATGCAATAAATTTTGTTACCCATCACAAAATAGTTTGGTTCAATGCTCTGCCATCTTCCTCCGCATCATGCTTATACTCTAAAAATTGATCTGTTTAGTCTTACTGAACGATTGACTGAATTAATCATGCAAACCCATTTTAGTTGTAGGTATACTCAGCGTTCTTAACTGAATAGGATGGTAGAAAGAATATGTCTGATAGAACGTTTATCGAAGAGTTCGACCTTCTTTTGATCGCTAACCAAATCATCCAAGAGCACGATGATTACATCGAGGGAATGCGAGCAACAAGTGTAGAAGAAAAAGAAGGTGTTTTAGTTTTTAAAGGTGAATACTTCCTTGATGACAAAGGTTTACCAACTTCAAATACGACTGCAGTATTCAATATGTTCAAATACTTAGCGCATCACCTTTCTAAGGAATTTACGCTGGTTAAATAGTATTGGGAAACAAAAAAGCCAGAGTGTTATTCACTCTGGCTTTCCTGTTTCAGGTCAGAATATTTAGCAGCTTAAAGCCTTAAGTTTGTCGAAGTAGTCAGGGAACGTTTTCGACGTACACTTTGGATCGTTAATCGTCACAGGCGTATCACTAAGTGCCACCAGCGAAAAACACATCGCCATTCGATGATCATCGTAAGTATCAATCGCAGCATGCTTTAACTGAGAGACAGGTTTGACGATGATGTAGTCTTCCCCTTCTTCCACTTCCGCACCAACTTTACGTAACTCAGTCGCCATAGCTGACAAACGGTCTGTTTCTTTTACACGCCAGTTATAAACGTTACGAATAGCGGTAGTGCCTTCGGCAAATAACGCTGTTGTCGCGATGGTCATTGCAGCATCAGGGATATGGTTGTAATCCATATCAATGCCTTTTAATTGACCAACACGTGAAATTACGTAGTCATCACCCCATTCAATTTCTGCACCCATTTTTTCAAGCGCATCAGCAAATTGAATATCACCTTGAATGCTGTTTTTACCGATACCCGTGACTTTAACTTCTCCGCCTTTGATGGCTGCCGCCGCCAAGAAGTAAGAAGCAGAAGACGCGTCACCTTCAACCAAGAAATCACCTGGAGCGATGTATTGCTGACCGGCTGGGATCACAAACTCTTGATAGTCGTTGTTGATCACATCGACTCCAAACTGCTTCATGATATGCAGGGTGATATCGATATAAGGCTTAGAAACCAAATCGCCTTCGATGTTGATGCGAATTTCACCTTCAGCCAATGGCGCAGACATTAAGAAAGCGGTCAAGAACTGACTTGAAATGGACCCATCGATAGAAACTGTACCTGCTTTTAGGCCAGTACCAATTATTTTGAGAGGCGGAAAGTTCTCGTTTTCCATGTACTCAACGTTCGCACCAGCATCTTTCAGTGCCGTGACAAGGTGACCAATTGGACGCTCTTTCATACGAGGTTCGCCCGTCAGTACATACTCCCCTTCTCCAAGACAAAGAGCCGCAGCTAATGGTCGCATCGCAGTGCCAGCATTGCCGAGAAATAATTCTACTGGTTCTGAGACAGAAAACGGACGCCCAAGGCCTTCAACGAGACATTCTGTTTTATCTTCGGAAAGTTGGTATTGAACGCCTAGTTTAGTCAGCGCATTCAGCATATGACGAATATCATCACTGTCGAGGAGATTAGTAAGGCGAGTTCTGCCTTTAGCAAGAGCAGCAAGTAAAAGAGCTCGATTAGAAACGCTTTTAGAGCCAGGAAGGTTCACTTCCCCTTGAATTTTATTGATAGGTTGTAACGTTAGGCTTTCCATTAAAAGTTGATAATCCTTTGTGCCCTCAACATACGATTTTTTATGAGGGCTAAACAATTCTTCGTGAATTCAGACTACCCAAAAAAACACGACAAAACCAGAGTAAATCGGCGCTAATTTATGAATATCCTCAAGCAGCCTAAAGATACAGAATTAAAGGCATTGCCAGCGATGTAAATAAGAGCGAAAGAAGCACGGCGAAACAGCAAACTATTTCGACTTGATTTGACAATAAGCCAGCCCGACTGTACATGCCTGATTAAGCTTCGTTAGGCTAAAACAACCTAGGGTTAATAAGTGATATCAACCCTGACTCCATCATCAAAATATAAAATACGAACTTCATCCCCTCGACTAAATAACATATTTTTATCAACATCTTGGATGACATTAATTAGCTTATCACCCTTCACTTTGATGAGTAGCTCAACTAACTTATATTCAACCGTGTATTGGTAATTACTTTGGTTTTGAGCAACTGCGGCACCTGCAAGCGCACCCACTGCCGTCGCGACTTCTCTTCCCGTACCGCCACCAAATTGATTACCGACTAAACCACCGATAGTGGCACCAAGTAGTGTCTTCCAACCGTTACTTTTCGATTGAACAACCTCTTGTTGAGTAATATAACGGACAGAGTCAATCTTCCCGTAAACTACTTCATTAACTGGCTTGGCAACATTTCTTTCATAGGCTGCGTTGGCGACAAGTGGTAAAAACAGTATGATCCCAAGCCATACTTTTACGATATTTCTTAACCAGGTCATCATAAACTCCTCTGACTCCAATGTTGGTAACGACTTCTTATGGCTATTTATTTAACTGAACTCGATGAAACGTTCAACTTTCCCTCACCCTATAAAGCACTCAGCGACCCCAATGGTTTGCTGGCTTTTGGTGGTGACTTAAACCCCATGAGAATCCTCAATGGTTACTATCAAGGCATTTTCCCTTGGTATGGTCCTGGTGAACCTATTTTATGGTGGAGCCCTTCTCCGCGCGCTGTGTTTGACCCATTGCAGTTTAAGCCATCTAAAAGTCTCAAAAAATTTCAGCGTAAACATAACTATAAAGTAACACTCAATTTCGCGACAGAAGAAGTGATTAGACTATGTTCTTCAACACGCCCTGCAGAGGAAACATGGCTCAACGAGGAAATGCAAGCTTCCTACATTGAGTTAGCCAAACTTGGTCACTGTCACTCTGTAGAAGTATGGCATGACAACAACCTGATTGGCGGACTATATGGCATTTGCGTGGGCCAACTTTTTTGCGGAGAGTCGATGTTTAGTCTAAAAGATAACGCATCCAAAATTGCATTGTGGTACTTATGCAACCATTTGGCGTCAAAGCAAGGTCAATTAATCGATTGCCAAGTTATGAATTCTCACTTGGCATCACTTGGCGCATTTGAACTTGAGCGTGACGAATTTATGCAAAAACTACTATCTTTAAGAGAAAAGCAAACACTATTTGATGCCTATCAGCCCCAAGTTTTGCAGGATTCAGTATGAGTACGGATATACAACATATTCGAATAGGGTTGACGAATAATCACCCTTGTAGTTATTTGCCTGAACGGCAAGAGCGGGTTGCGGTGGCACTTGATGAAAGGCTGCATACTGAAGAAAATTACCAGTTGCTCATGGCTAACGGTTTTCGTCGTAGCGGAGATACCATATATAAACCGCATTGCGAGCATTGCACCGCTTGCCAGCCAATTCGAGTATCGATTCCAGACGTTAGATTATCAAAAAGTCAGAAGAGGCTGCTTAATAAAGCACAGTCTTTACGCTGGGAAATGAACCCTGAAATGGATGAGGAATGGTTTGAGCTTTACAGTCGGTACATCTGCAAACGGCATAAAAACGGCACTATGTACCCACCAAAGCGTGATGAGTTTGCTCGATTTGCTCAAACGAGCTGGCTGACAACGTCGTTTTTACACATTTACGATGAATCAGATCAATTGCTCGCCATTGCAGTGACAGATTTGATGCCACAATGCTCGAGTGCTTTTTATACTTTTTTTGACCCTGACTACGAGTTATCTCTTGGCACGTTAGCAGTGCTTTATCAAATTAAATACTGCCAAGAAAACAAACAACAGTGGCTATATTTGGGATATCAGATTGATGAGTGCCCAGCAATGAGCTACAAAACACGCTTTCAACGCCACCAAAGGCTAGTAAATCAGCGTTGGCGAGGGTAGAATACGCCTCAACTTTACATAATTACTATTTAGCGGCAGAATATAGCCCGCTAATATTGCCTAATTTCTAAAGAGGATTAAATGGCTAAAGAAGACGTAATCGAGATGCAAGGCACAGTCCTTGACACTCTACCAAACACTATGTTCCGTGTTGAACTTGAAAACGGTCACGTTGTGACTGCTCACATCTCTGGCAAGATGCGTAAGAACTACATCCGTATCCTAACGGGTGACAAAGTAACTGTAGAGATGACTCCATACGACCTGTCAAAAGGCCGCATCGTCTTCCGCGCTCGTTAATCTCTGATTTTCGGATGCAATAAAAAACGGAGCAAGCTGCTCCGTTTTTTATTGCATAATTTTTCCGATTTAGTTCAGATAAAAAAGCGCACGATCTTCTCGTGCGCTTTTGCGTTTGTTACCGACTAACGATTAATGCATCGCTGTCTCTTTCTCACTTAAGTATTCAAACTCAAGCGTATCGTTGACCAGCGTTACTTTCACTGTACCGCCGTCAACTAAAGATCCAAACAACAGTTCGTTAGCCAAAGGCTTCTTAAGCTGTTCTTGGATAACACGCCCCATTGGGCGAGCCCCCATAGCTTTGTCATAACCTTTATGTGCTAACCAATGGCGAGCGTCTTGCGATACTTCCATTGAAACGCCTCTCGCATCAAGTTGCACTTGCAGTTCGACAATGAACTTATCAACCACTTGATGGATAACGCTTTCATCAAGGCTGTTAAACCAGATGATGTTATCAAGACGGTTACGGAACTCAGGAGTAAACACCTTCTTAATTTCCGCCATTGCATCATGACTGTTGTCTTGTTGAATCAAACCAATTGATTTCTTCTCGGTTTCCGCCACTCCTGCGTTAGTTGTCATAACAAGAATGACATTACGGAAGTCTGCTTTGCGACCATTGTTGTCCGTTAGCGTACCGTTATCCATGACTTGCAACAGCAGGTTAAAGATATCAGGGTGCGCTTTTTCAATCTCATCAAGTAATACGACTGAATGTGGGTGCTTAATAACAGCATCAGTTAGCAAACCACCTTGGTCATAACCGACATAACCAGGAGGCGCACCAATTAAGCGACTTACGGAGTGACGCTCACCATACTCAGACATATCAAAACGAAGTAGCTCGATACCTAGAAGCTTAGATAACTGCACCGTCACCTCTGTTTTACCAACCCCTGTTGGGCCTGCAAACAAGAATGAACCAACAGGTTTGTTGTCTACACCTAAACCTGCACGTGTCAGCTTGATCGCCTCGGATAATGCATCAATCGCATTATCTTGACCGAATACCAACATCTTCATTTTGCTATCTAAGTTTTTCAAAATGTCTTTATCTGAAGAAGAAACCGACTTCTCTGGAATTCGCGCCATTTTGGCAACCATTGATTCGATATCAGCCACTCCGACCGTTTTTTTACGACGGCTTGCAGGAGCAAGACGACTACGAGCACCAGCTTCATCAATGACATCAATGGCCTTATCTGGTAGATGGCGTTCATTAATGTATTTAGCCGACAGTTCTACCGCGGCACGCAGTGCTTTATTGGTATAACGTACTTCATGGTGAGCTTCGTACTTCGGCTTCAAGCCCATCAAGATTTTAGTTGTATCATCCAATGAAGGCTCTACAACGTCTATCTTTTGGAAACGGCGAGACAACGCACGCTCTTTCTCGAAAATGTTGCTGTATTCTTGGTATGTCGTCGAACCAATACAACGCAACTTACCGCTACTTAAAAGAGGCTTAATAAGATTTGCTGCATCGACTTGACCACCAGATGCCGCGCCTGCACCGATGATGGTATGTATTTCATCGATGAACAAAATGGCATCTTCTTCTTTTTCAAGTTGTTTCAAAATCGCCTTGAAGCGTTTTTCAAAATCACCGCGGTATTTGGTACCAGCGAGCAAAGAGCCAATATCTAGTGAATAAATCACGCTGTTTTGAATAACCTCAGGGACCTGCCCTTCGACAATTCTCCATGCAAGACCTTCCGCTATGGCTGTTTTACCAACCCCTGCCTCACCCACTAGTAGTGGATTATTCTTGCGGCGTCGACAAAGTACCTGAATAGTGCGCTCTAACTCTTTATCACGTCCAATGAGTGGGTCGATGTTTCCATCTTTAGCGACTTGATTAAGATTCGTCGCAAAGCTTTCTAAGCGTTCTTCAGAATTAGGCTCTTCAACACTTTCTGAGCTAAACGAGTCTGATGATGAATCCTCACCTGCACCTGATGCTTTAGTAATACCGTGGGAGATGAAGTTAACAATATCTAATCGGGAGATGTCATTTTTCTTCAGAAGGTAAGCGGCATGCGACTCTTGCTCACTGAAGATAGCAACAAGCACGTTGGCGCCTGTTACTTCATTACGACCAGACGACTGTACATGAAAGACGGCGCGTTGTAGTACACGTTGAAAACTCAAAGTCGGCTGCGTTTCACGCGTCTCATCACTATCTGGGATAAGAGGCGTAGTTTGATCGATGAAAATATCGAGTTCGTTGCGTAAAGCGTCAAGATCCGCCTTACAAGCTAGAAGGGCTTCCTTAGCTGCATCATTTTCCAACAATGCAAGTAGGAGGTGTTCGACAGTCATAAACTCGTGGCGTTTATCTCGCGCCCGAGCAAATGCACCGTTAAGGCTTGACTCTAGTTCTTTATTTAGCATAAGTACCTCCCGAAAAAACAACTGGGGTTGTTCGAGCAAGTCTTCTTTGTTTACGCTTGCTCCATAGTGCAAAGTAGCGGATGTTCATTTTCCCTTGCGTACATCGTAACTTGCGCTACTTTTGTCTCGGCAATTTCTGCGCTGTATGTGCCGCAGATTGCCTTTCCTTCATAGTGGACCTGAAGCATGATTTGAGTTGCTTTATCAATATCATGTGAGAAAAATCGCTCAAGCACCTCTATGACGAAATCCATAGGTGTATAGTCATCATTATTGAGTACGACATTGTACAGCTTAGGTGGCTGGACTTTCGTACTTTCTCGCTCCAGAAGATCAGAGTCCGGAGTGACCCATTCAAAATTTTTACTCATGGCAATCTAAAGATATCGTATCAAAGGGTTGATGTTTTCGACCTATAAAAACAATCTACCACAAGCATGCAGCGCGGTGTAGTGAGTTATGGCACCGAATTCGATCTTTGATCGATAAAAGTTGCTACCTAATATAGAGACTAATGCACGTCTTGATACGGCGCAAATAAAAGATGCTTGTCGATAAGTTACACATTTTTTCTTATAAAAGAACTTTCTATTTATTGCTTTCGGACTATTGCAAACCGCCCCATCATCTTCTACCTGGATCACACTTCCTCATTGAGAATACGGTAATTATCACGAAAACTTCATTTTTTATTCAGTCAGAGGATTCTTCTACCATAAGCAACACGGACAGTATGGCTTTTTCAGTATGAACCACTTCATAGGCAAATTGACTAAACTTCTGCGTATATACGAAAAACTGTTTGCAAATTTGTTAATCTCAAAAGTGATTTGTTTTCAATTATGTTTCTGTTTGTTGCTCACTGCTATTGACTGTCGAAATTCATTGACTACAGTGGAAAGTGTCGATGCATAAATCATCATTTTGAAACCTCTCTTCTTTAAGTGGTTTGATGAATGTGACTTATCATTGATTTGACGTTTGTTGGCATTCGCTGACAATGGTAGTACCAAGTTAAAGGTATAACTTGGTTGCAGTAACAACATCAGTAAAAAATGCATGAGGGATGTAAAGCATGGCTACAGGTACAGTAAAGTGGTTTAACAATGCCAAAGGATTTGGGTTTATTTGTTCAGATGAAGAAGAGGGAGATATCTTTGCCCACTACTCAACTATCCAGATGGACGGTTATCGTACACTGAAAGCAGGCCAACAAGTCTCTTACGAGATTGAAAAAGGTCCCAAAGGCTGTCACGCGAGTAGCGTCGTGCCTCTTGAAGGCCAAGCCAAATAATTAGAGCGCTGTCGAAATATAAAAATATTGCTCTCGAAACGTCAAGTTGATGTTTTGAAGAGAAAAATAAACCCGCCAAGATAGCGGGTTTCTTACTATTTAGAGCACGTGTTACAAAAGGAACACTTACAACGCACTTACAGGATAGGAAACACGCCGAAAACGACGTGTTTTTTAACACTAACTTACTTGTTAATGATTGCGTTAAAGGTTTCGCTTGGACGCATCAATTTAGAAACCAATGCATCGTCTAGTAAGTAGTAACCTCCTAGCTCACCTTTCACGCCTTGCGCATTATTTAGCTCAGCAACGATCGTTTCTTCCTGCTCTGACAGCGCTTTTGCAATTGGTGCAAATTCAGCAGCAAGATCCGCATCATCCGTTTGCTCTGAAAGCGCTTTCGCCCAGTAAAGTGCAAGATAGAAGTGGCTTCCACGGTTATCTAGCTCACCCACTTTGCGTGACGGAGATTTGTTGGTGTCTAAAAACTCACCGGTCGCTTTATCTAGTGTATCTGCGAGAACCTGAGCCTTAGGATTGTTTGTCACTACACTTAAATGCTCTAACGAAGCTGCAAGCGCTAGGAACTCGCCCAAAGAATCCCAACGAAGGTGATTCTCTTTTTCTACTTGTTGAACGTGCTTAGGAGCAGAACCACCAGCGCCTGTTTCAAATAGACCACCACCATTCATCAATGGAACAATAGATAGCATCTTAGCAGACGTACCTAACTCTAGAATTGGGAACAAGTCTGTTAGGTAGTCACGAAGAACATTACCTGTAACAGAGATAGTATCTAGGCCCGCTTTCATACGCTCTAGTGAGTACTTACAAGCTTCAACAGGAGATAGGATCTTAATCTCTAGACCGTCAGTATCGTGATCTGGTAGGTAGGCGTTTACTTTCTTGATGAGCTCAGCATCGTGCGCGCGGTTTTCATCTAGCCAGAATACAGCTGGAACACCTGTTGCACGTGCGCGAGTCACTGCTAGTTTAACCCAATCTTGGATTGGTGCGTCTTTAACCTGACACATACGGAAGATATCACCTTCTTCAACCGCTTGCTCTAACAGTACGTTACCTGAAGCATCAACAACGCGAACAGTACCCGCAGCGTCTAGAATGAATGTCTTGTCGTGAGAACCATACTCTTCAGCTTTCTGAGCCATTAGACCAACGTTAGGTACGCTACCCATAGTGGTTGGATCAAATGCGCCGTGCTCTTTACAGAAATCAATAACCGCTTGGTAAATACCTGCGTAGCTACGATCTGGAATCATCGCTTTGGTGTCTTTTTGTTTACCATCTGGTCCCCACATTTGACCCGAAGAGCGAAGCATTGCTGGCATAGAAGCATCTACAATAATGTCACTTGGTACATGTAAGTTTGTGATACCACGATCAGAGTCAACCATCGCAAGTTCTGGTTGAGTTTGGTAAACCGCTTGAATGGCCGCTTCAATTTCTGCTTTTTGCGCTTCAGGTAGAGACTCAATTTTTGAGTAAACATCACCGATGCCATTGTTTACATCAACGCCTAGCTCTTCAAACAGCTTACCGTACTTATCGAAAACGTCTTTGTAGTAAACTTTTACGGCATGGCCGAAAATGACAGGGTCAGAAACTTTCATCATCGTCGCTTTCATATGAAGAGACAGCAGCACGTCTTGCGCTTTCGCTTCAGCAATCTCTTTCTCGAAAAATTCAACCAACGCCTTCTTCTTCATTACTGAAGTATCAATGACTTCTTTATCTAGTAATGGGAACGCAGACTTAAGCTCTTTAACTGTACCATCATTACCGACAAACTCGATTTTGACCTCTGTTGCACCAGAGATAGTTGTAGACTTTTCGCTACCAAAGAAGTCATTGTCTGACATGCTCGCAACATGAGACTTAGATTCTGCTGACCATGCACCCATTGAGTGTGGGTTTTTCTTCGCGTAGTTCTTAACCGAAGTCGGAGCACGACGGTCTGAGTTACCTTCACGAAGTACTGGGTTAACCGCACTACCTTTGATTTTGTCGTAAGCCGCTTTAATCGCTTTCTCTTCGTACGTGCTCGGCTCTTCTGGGTAGTTTGGTAAATCGTAACCTTTCGCCTGAAGCTCTTTAATCGCCGCTTTAAGCTGAGGAACTGAAGCTGAAATGTTAGGTAGCTTGATGATATTTGCTTCTGGAGTTTGAGCTAGTTCACCAAGCTCAGTCAACGCATCGCCAATGCGCTGTTCTTCTTTTAGATGCTCTGGGAAGTTAGCGATAATTCGACCTGCTAGTGAAATATCACGAGTATCTACATTGATGCCAGACGATGCTGTGAATGATTGAATGATTGGTAGTAATGAATAAGTTGCTAGCGCCGGCGCTTCATCAGTGATGGTGTAGATAATTGTAGGTTTTTCTGTAGGCATGAAATTTCCCTATTTTTTAATCAACTTGTTGGCTGATCAACTCAGCGTCTGAGTTGGTTTAATTGACGCATTGCTGCACGTTAGCAGTACATGTCTCCTCACTAACGCCACATGCGGTTCGCACTCTTTGTTGTAGTTTGAAGCTCTAAGCTCTGAATCCATGAGTGCACTGATATAATTAAACAAATAACACGAATTAGTCTATCATTCTGTGCGCGTTTGTTAGTTTTAGGCGCGCAAATCATATCCGATCATGAGAAAACTTAAAACTTTCAAACACAGTTCATTTACATTTTTGCAGGGTAGTTAACATGTCATCTCGTACAGGTCAGGAAAAAGGTCGCAGTCGTAACCAGTCTAAAACGGACCATTTTAAACACTCAGGAGCTCGCAATGGCTCGAAGACTCGTACTCAGCAAGACCGCCGCCCTAATCGCCCAACAAAAAGCCAAAAGCCAAAAGTGGCCCCTAAAGATCGTAAAGTCATTATTTTCAATAAGCCTTACGATACGCTCAGTCAATTTACCGATGGCGATGGTCGCAAAACGTTAGCGGACTATATCCCAATCAAAAATGTCTATGCGGCTGGCCGATTGGACCGAGACAGCGAAGGTTTGATGGTACTCACTAACGATGGCATCTTGCAGGCGAAGTTAACGCAGCCAAAGTCAAAATCGCCGAAGACTTATTGGGTTCAAGTCGATGGCGCTCCTCAGGAGCAAGATCTTGAAAAATTGAGGAAGGGAGTAGAGCTAAAAGATGGTATGACTCTACCAGCCGAAGTTGAAGTTATTCCAGAACCACAAGTCTGGGACAGAACTCCTCCGGTTCGTTTTCGCGCAAATATCCCTACCACTTGGTTAGCCATTACCATTATCGAAGGAAGAAATCGTCAGGTGCGTCGCATGACTGCGCACATTGGCTTCCCTACTTTGCGCCTCATTCGTCATTCGATGGGTGATATCGTCCTTAACGACCTAATGCCTGGTGAATGGAGAGAAATCTCTCTCTAATAAGCAGAAAAGATAAAAGCAGGCTTAAAGCCTGCTTTTTAGATTCGTACTTTTTCAGTTAAGCCCTATCTAATGAACTAAGGGATTACTGCTCAGCAAGCCAGTTTTTAAATGCCTCTTTTTCCGCCGGAGACGCTTTCTGGTACATAGTCTTTAATACATCAACCATTGGGCTGTCGTTCGATGCGGCTGTTGAACGGGTATCACTAGTCTCAACTCGAGGCTCGATATCACTTACTGATTGTTGATGCTGATTCACAGTTACATAACTAACGGCAACACTCGCGATACCGCCAGCAATATTGTAGTTACGAGATTCTTGAGGGTAATTACGACCAATTTGAACACCATCTGACTCTAATACATCTTCGACCAAAGCAATAGGTTGGCCTTTGGTATCCAGTAATTGCCAATCTAGAGGCGAGATGTTGTTTTGCGCTTGGCGAAGAGTTTTAAACTCTGGCAGTTCAAACGTTAGCTTTTCGTTTTCAGCATCAAATTTAGCAACGATTACATCACTGTAAACCGTCTTAAGGTTTTCGTTAATTTCGAATGTAGGTTGATATTTGAAGACAATTTGATTCGTTCCGTCAGGTAGTTCGATTGTCTTCTCACTAGAAAAAAGACCACCTTCTAGATCTGGCTTCTCCATGTTGACGGCCAATAACTTCACGTCTTCTGGAACCACTAAAGTCGTTGCAGCGTAGAGGTTTGTACTGGCAAAAATAGACAGTGCCATTGCCACTTTTAATGATAACTGCATAGAATTTTTCATCCTTATCTTCATAGTAAAAGACCCAGCATATAGCTGGGTCTTACAATATCAAACTGGGTATTGATTACCAGTAGAAACGAGCACCAACACCGAAGTTAGTTGCGTCGTCTGTGTCTTTGTTGTCGAAGTCAGTACCTTCGAAAGTGTAACCCGCTTCTGCGAATACACGTGCCCATTTAGAGAACTTGTATTCAACACCAGCGTAGAACCAAGAAGAGTCTGCGTCTACTTTACCTGCTTCGTCAGTAGACTGAGCTAGGTACTCGTAACCAGAGTATAGAGTTGTTTTAGGAGCAACAGCGAACATACCAGCTACAACGATGTAGTGTGAATCAACTGTTGATTTACCTAGCTTATCTTCGTTTTCGTTGTAGTAGTACGTAGCACCTAGAGTGTGCTCGTTTAGTGCGTACTCAGCAGTTACTTCAAAAGATAGGTTTTCGTTATCAGTACGCTCTGTGTGAGAAACTGTTTGCTCTACACCATTAAGAACTAGTTTTTTCTCTTTAGTTACGTTGATGTCGTTGTTCGCAGTAAGTACACCAGCGTGTAGAGATAGGTCGTTGAAAGATTTACCAACGAATACTTCTAGTACTTCTTCGTTAGAATCTTTTTCGCCTAGCGCGTAACCAGCTTTTAGCCAGAATGCGTCATTTTCGTAAGCGTATTTGATTTGAGAATCGTTGTTCCAAGCGTGACCGTATGCAGTTTCCGCTGCGTTACCACCGAAGAAGTAAGAGTAATCTGCGAAGTATACGTCATCAGCCCAAGTACCTTCTTTACCGAAGCGAAGAGTACCCATATCACCCATATCAAAGCCGATGATGTGGCGACGTACGTATACAGAGTCATCTGTACGCTCGCTTGAATCAGCACCTGCGTCGTAGTTGTCACCTAGAGCAACACCGATTTCAACTTCACCCAGAACTTTTAGGCTTTCGTCAACAACGTAAACCGCGTTCACACCAGTACGAGAAGAGCTAGTGTTTAGCTCTGCTGTGTGATCAGTTTTTTCTGTGAATAGAAGAGTTGGACGTAGCTGACCGTAGAAATCTACAGAACCTTCTTCAGATTTGAATACTTCAGCTGCGTTCACTGAAGTTGCAGACGCAACTACAGCTAGTGCTAATAGAGTTTTTTTCATAATTAATCCACTGCCTTTTCTTAGTTCGGGATATCCTTGTCCGGTTCCCTTTTTTATATGTTTGAGGTAGAGCGTTAACAAAACGTTATACAGCACCTCCTCAAAATCTGGAGCTAAGAGTGCAAAAGATTATTCTAGCTGTCAAATTTTCTAAATACCAATGTAAAAAAAACAAAATACCATTACAAAACAACAGCTTAATAAGTTTACCTTTATTTATTCGACGAACATCTAACCAATCCCCATTATTATTTGTAATTTACAAAATTATTAACAAATGGTTTTTTAATCCAATAAGTAAATTTTAAAAAAACAAAAAAAGAATAAAAACCTACAAATCAGACCAAGTTGGAGTTTTATATTTTTCATATAATGAAATTAATTTCATTAAGATAAGGTTCAATATTTTTTTGTGAAGGAGATCTACATTCCTTATAAAAGCATTCCGTTTTGTGAACTACTGTACAACTAGTGATGTGTGCTACTATTCGCCTCCAACGCATTTGAGGCCCGTATGCTGACCAGTAACATTCAAAAATCGATTCGTAATAGCTATCAAAACCTTCAAGATCAACTTGATAACTTTGTGCCTAGAAGAGCACAAAACTACCTTGTTGCAGAGATTGCAAAAACGCTGTGCGGTCAGTATCACAAATCTAACCGAATACTCGTTGCAGAAGCAGGGACTGGAATTGGTAAATCGCTCTCTTATCTAATGGCGACCATTCCCGTGGCTGTACATAACAATAGGAAAGTGGTTATCTCAACGGCGACCGTCGCTCTGCAAGAGCAGCTCATAAATAAAGACCTCCCTCTTTTTCGTCGGATTACCGACCGAGAGTTTTCTTTTATTTTGGCAAAAGGCCGTCAACGCTATTGTTGTGCAGAAAAGCTCGCCACTGCTAGCGGTGCTGATGGTGGCCAGTTAGCCATGTTTGAAACCAAACCTAAGCAAAAAGATATAGAGCTGTTAGAAACAATGCATCGCTCTCTTGCGCAAGGTAAATGGGACGGTGACCGTGATTCTTGGCCTAAACCCATCGACGATAAGCTTTGGCAACTGATTGTCAGTGATAAACACAGTTGCAATAACAGTTTACCAGGCCACCGCGGCTGCCCATTCCAAAAAGCGCGCTCAGAGTTGGATAAAAACGATGTCATCATTGCTAACCACTCTCTCGTCATGGCAGACGCAGATTTAGGTGGCGGCGTGATTTTACCTGAGCCAGAAAATACAATATACGTCTTCGACGAGGCACATCACTTACCTCACGTCGCTCGTGACCATGCTTCAGCATCTGCGAGTTTAAAAGGCGCGGCAGCATGGCTTGAGAAGTTAAATCAGTCGATTAGTAAGTTTTCATCACTCGCAGACGAGAAACGCGTAGCTCGATTTCGCAACGACCTTCAAGACGCGGTTCAGAACTTGATACCGGCACTGACTCAATTGCCCAAACAGTTCGACCCAGCTCAATTTGAAGAGGGTATCTACCGCTTCGAACACGGTGAACTACCTGAGTGGCTAGAGAACCAATCCAAAGAACTAAAACAGTTCAGTAAAAAAGCAAATCAGAGTGTGGCAAAAATTGCCGACCTTATTGCGGAAAGAGTAAAAGACGGGGAGCTTGCGACAAGGTTGGCTGAACCAGCGCTTGCAGAGCTCGGTTTCTACATTCAAAGGTTAGAAAACCTAGCGCAAGTATGGCATTTAATGGCTGAACCAACTCGTGAAAAAGGTGCGCCTTTAGCTCGCTGGTTAGAAACCCACCCCGATCGCGAGGGTGATTTCATTGTGAGTGTTTCGCCACTTGAAATTGGATGGCAACTCGACCAACAGATTTGGAGCAGATGTATTGGCGCCATTTTGGTTTCCGCAACGATGCGTGCATTAAACTCTTTCCATTACTTTTGCCATCAGGTTGGTATTGATGGAAAACCAGAATCAGGCACTCAGTTTTTAGCGCTTGCGTCACCATTCGATTACCAAAACCAGGCAGAATTGCTCATCCCTGCGATGAAATATGAACCACCAGCGCCTCAATTTACTGAATATCTTATCGAGATATTGCCTAAGTACTTGGAAGACAAGAAAGCCAACTTAGTATTATTCTCATCCTATTGGCAGATGAACCAAGTCGCGAAGGCACTCTCTTCGGAGTTCATAAAAAAAGGCTGGGCGTTGCAAGTTCAAGGTGAAAGCTCACGTCAAGAAATTCTAAAAAAACATAAAAAATTAATAGAATCAAATAAAACCAGCATCTTATTTGGTACTGGCAGTTTCTCTGAGGGGCTAGATTTACCTGGCGAATTACTTGAAAACTTGGTGATTACAAAAATTCCATTTGGTGTTCCAACCTCCCCTGTTGAGCAGGCTCATTCCGAATACATCGAGAAAAAAGGAGGAAACCCGTTTATGCAAATAACTGTACCTGACGCAAGCAAAAAGCTGATCCAGAGCGTAGGTCGCTTACTGCGTAAAGAGAGAGATTCTGGTAGAGTAACGATTCTTGATCGACGCCTAGTCACTAAGCGATACGGACAAGCCTTAATCGACTCACTACCTCCATTTAAACGTAAAATAGAATATTAGAAGAATCACCATTTATGGAAATGATTGAGCCAACCATGCTGTTGGTGTTGGCGCTTGTCGCTTTTGTCGCAGGATTTATTGATGCAGTTGCCGGTGGTGGTGGCATGCTTACCGTACCTGCTCTACTTTCGCTAGGCTTGCCGCCTCATATTGCACTAGGCACCAATAAACTTGCCGCTACCTTTGCTTCTTCTACTGCAGCATTTACGTACTACAAAAAACGTCTATTCAAACCTCAATGCTGGAGGCGCGCATTCGTGGCAACACTCGTCGGAGCGACATTAGGTACGCTATTTGTAGATGCGATTAGTACGGATTGGCTGGAAAAAGGATTGCCGCTTGTTATTTTGGCGGCAGCGTTGTATACCGTTTTTCATAAAACACCCCACTCTGCTCATCAAAGTCCAATACCCGAGCCTTGCCCCAAACTTCATAAAAAACAGTACATACAAGGCTTATCAATCGGATTCTACGACGGACTCGCAGGGCCTGGAACTGGGGCTTTTTGGACAGTAAGTTCAATGGCGCTCTACCGGCTGAATATCTTGCTCGCCTCTGGCTTAGCAAAAGCAATGAACTTTACCAGTAACTTTACCTCTTTGATCACTTTTGCATTCCTCGGACATATCAACTGGGTGCTAGGCTTAACAATGGGAGTATGTTTAATGGCTGGTGCTTTTGTTGGCGCGCACTCCGCTATTAGATTTGGTTCTAAATTCATTCGTCCTGTATTTGTTACTGTCGTCAGCATACTAGCCATTAAATTGGCTTATGACGCATGGTTTGTAGGTTTGTCATGAACATTTCTCAACTCCAGGAAAATCTAGAACAAATGGCGAAGCAAGCCGCTGTTCTTGACCGTCAAAGAGGCGAACATCATGTTCCGCTTTTTGATGAGCGTTTATTTGGTTGCCGCTCTCGCTTACTTACTCCTTGCGTAAAAGAAGCAAAAGCGACGCTGGATGCGATTGTGCATGAGCAAAATGAAGGTAAGCTCACCGCTTTGCGTGCTGAGTACCTCACTGAACGGTTAGTGGCGCAAATCGGTGCGATTCAACGCGAGATTTCTACCACTAAAATTCGTAAGAATGAAATCAAACATAGCAGCCATTTCCGCAAGCCTATCAACGTGCTTTATCAAGAACTCGCTCAACACCAAGAGTGGGCAAGACGCTTGCGCGAGATGGTGTTAGAAAAAGAACGTGCTGTCGAAAGCGCTCCTAGTTTTATGCGTGCCGACGCTCAAAAAGTATTACTAGCAACCGAGCAACGTTTAGCGCGTTGTGAAGCAGCACTTCTTAAGCTAGAGAACCAAATTACACATAGGGAAAAACATCAATAATGGCTGACCAAACAACCTCGCCTTTAGATGACGCACCTGAAGAGATCAAACTGGCTGTCGATTTAATCTATTTGCTTGAGAGCAATGAGATAGATCCAGAAGTTGCGCTTAACGCTTTAAAGATCGTGCAAAACGACTTAGAAAACAAATTAAAAGCAAAGTAGCTCAGAGCGTTTCAATCCTTTCACCGAGACTCATTTTCAGTGCTCTTACACAATGATACTATTCATAAAAAAGTACGCCCCCAAAAGGATAAATAATGAAAGTAATCAGCTTTAACATCAATGGACTACGTGCGCGACTGCACCAACTCCAAGCGCTAATCGACAAACACCAACCTGATGTGATTGGTCTTCAGGAAATTAAAGTTCACGATGAAGCATTCCCGATTGAAGCTGTCGAAGCCATGGGCTACAAAGTGTATTTCCATGGTCAAAAAGCACATTACGGCGTAGCAATGCTTTGTAAGCAAGAGCCTCTACACGTACAAAAAGGGTTCCCGACGGATAACGAGGAACATCAAAAGCGCATGATCATGGCAACGTTTTTAAATGAAAACGGCGAAAAGGTCACTGTGCTAAACGGCTATTTCCCTCAAGGGGATAACATCAGCCACGAAACCAAATTCCCATACAAGCGCCAATTCTATAAAGATCTGATGACCTACCTAAACGATCATCACAATAACGACGAGCAATTGATTGTTATGGGTGACATCAACATCAGCCCTATTGATGCAGATATCGGTATCGGCGAGCCAAACCGTAAACGTTGGCTAAAAACAGGTAAATGTTCATTCCAACCTGAAGAGCGCGAATGGTTGAAAACCTTACTAGACTGGGGCTTTGTGGACACCTTCCGTAAGCTATACCCAGAGGTGAACGATCAATTTTCGTGGTTTGACTACCGTTCTCGCGGTTTTGATGATAACCGTGGCCTACGAATTGATGTCATTTTGGCAACCCCTTCTCTAGCGGAAAAGTGTATTGAATCTGGTATCGACTATGAGCTTCGTGGTATCGAGAAGCCTTCAGATCACGCACCAATCTGGTCAACATTTAAGTAATATATTGCAAAGCTATAAGCGAGACTCAACGCTAAGCTTAGTCCAATAAAAAGGGAGACTCAGTCTCCCTTTTTCATACAAATTACCACTTAATCACTAATTCAGCGGCCAAACCGTTTGACCATCAATAGTTATCGGTGTTTGAGCAAATTCGTTCAGACAGTAGCCTGTATTACTACTTGCAAAGTAAGTGAGCGGCATCGGCGGTAGATTCAGCGCCACAACCTGCTGTTTCGCTTTTTCTGTGAACGAGAACCCCCACATATCGAGATAGTTAGTCATATCTCGCTGAGAGATGTTGCTCAGAGCAATAAGTAACCAGTCGTTGTTCGAGATGCTATTTGCTTCTTCCCGAGAGTAGTTGGCGAAACCAATGCTCAATCGTCTCTCATCCCAAAGCGCATCGTCCGATTTTAAGCGGTTAAACTCACGTTCAATCAGGTGCAAGCGCGCCAATAAATGCCAACCATTTTTAAGCACACCTTCATGCTGCGCCGCCATCATCATTTGAATGTAAACACGAGCGCCCCAACTCCAACTGGTTTGATTTTGCGCAGCCATGTATGCGTTTGGATCCGCTTGAGTTCGGCTAGCTTGCAATAATTCAAACTGGCCTTTGAAATCCAAGGTTTGGCAAGTTGAAACTTTCCCCGTATTCTGGAAGAAACGAGACTTACTATAATACGAGTAGTAATTGGTCGTTGAATGCCCTTCCCAGCCTGAAAATCGGAATCGACCTTTTTCTAAACCATGACCAAGCTCATGTAAATCACCGTGACCGAGTGGGCTGAATGACCAGTAAGCATCGTAAGGGTTACCCGAACAACCATAACCACACGTCGCTTGGTCAGCGTTCATGTGCTTCACTATATCAATATTGGCGATTTCCCAACCTTGGTTTTGGGCGTATTGAATAATTTCAGGCACTTCATCTATGCCCGGCCCTTGGAAACCTGCCAGCACATGCGGGTAGTTGTGAACATATTCTTCTGTTGCAAGCGCCATTTCCGAAGGGGTAGACCACATTTCATCGTTGACCGACTCCAACATTTTGTCGCGCTTTGAGTGTACTTCAAACCCAGGAGTGATCAGCTCAGCCCAATCGAATAAATTGGCTTCTAACTGTTGAATAAAAGCGTCGTTGTCCTTCTCACTTCTCCAAACTGGATGCTGTGCCACATGATTAAATTTCAGTTCAACCGGAACATCATTTTTGTCAAAGTGAACCTGTACTGGACCACCATAAGGAGAAGTCAGCGTGATGGTTTCACCCGGCTTCACTTCATAGCCGAATGAAGTCAGCAGTTTTGGTCGCGTGTATCCATCTTTGCTGAACTCATGAGTTGCACCACTTCTTAAAGTGTTGATGACAATCTTAGTCGCCACATCATTGCTGTCATTACGTTTAACCGTAAAGGTTTCCCCAGGAAGCGCATACACACCAGCCGAACGGAAGTTACGCTTTGATTCCATATTAATCGTTGCACTGATTCTCTTTATGTCAGGGCTAAACTCACTACGGCTGAAGTTCCCCATATTTGGTTGTTTTGGGTTTACGCTTCGGCTGTTGTATTGCACGTAATCGGCAAAGTACGACTTTAGGAATTCGGTCGTTTGGGTTGATTGTTTGTCCATCGGGAAGACAACCGTTTGACGATAATGATCAGCCAGCAATACCATGAGTTTTTCGTATTGGTAGCCGTTTTGATTAAACAAATCTACTTTTAGTTCATCAAGCTTTTGCAACCAATGGCGAATGCTGTTTGCCCCTGCATAAAATTGACTGTCCATATTCGCAGTGTCAGGGCAGGATTTGTCATCACACTTTGACAAGTCAACGTTGAAATTTTGAGATTCAAAACGAGACAACAGCGCTTGTTGTGTGATGACAGAGTCCGGCACAACGTTCATCAACGATGAAGGTTCCCAGTCGACCAAGCCTAACTTACGCCAATAGTTATCTCCCACATAATCAACATGGAATTTTTCCAAAATGTCTTGGCCAAGATCAGTTAGTCCTCCATCCCAATGCAGGTATAGAACAGGAATTTGGGCTTGCTCAGCGTATTCCAAAGCTTCGAGTACTGGTTTGTTGGTATCTCCAGATTGCAGATGCTGTGACAAGATCAATAAGTTTGGAGTATTGGTTTGCAAGCAGTTAAGTAGCTTCGAACCATCGCATAGGTTGGCCTCGTTAAACGCCAACTCTTGTGAAACATTGTCTTTCAGCCAATTCCGAGTCGCTTGCTCATCCGGAAAGTAATAAGACTGATCCATTTGCGCGATGACGACGTTTGAAGTAACTCCGCCCGACAACCAAGTGACCAGGTTACTTAACCATTGCGTCATCGCAGAGTTGGAAGAGTCGGGAAAACGTTGTGCCGTTCTAAATGGGTTACTCCCTAATAGTGCGTAACGTTGACCATTAGACTTTTCCCCGGCAACGCCAATTGACAGAGCTTGATCTTTGTAACCGCTTGCCATGGCCTTATTGGTCATCAAGATGGTGTCGTTGAAGCCATACTGAGGTGCCAAGATCGCGGCATCATGGGTTGGATCCCAATAAAGACCTGAAAGGTTTTTCGCAATTGCAGATTTGATCGTATTCGACTGCATCTTGTGAGCTTCTACAACCTGACGACTTTTACGAATGAATTCGCTCGGGTCAGAAACGAGCAGTGCATTACCAGTTTCAAGAGCTTGTTGAACTGGAGCTGGCGTTGGTTTTACTTGAGCATTAGGTTGTGATTCTCCCTCTCCCCCACCACATCCTGTGGCTAAGGCGGCAATGCCCAACGATAGAATTGTTTTTTTCATTTTTACTTACTAAACAATGAGTTTACCGAATGTTAATGTAAGTTGATGAATAATAAGAAAGAGTCTTTTACATCGACTGAAAAAATAGGAATGAAGATAACAAAATTATCAAAAGCAATAGCACCCACTCCGATGCTATTGCCTCTATTGATAATTAGCTTAAAGGACGCAGATAAGCTAAGAAACGCTTCTCTGCCACTTTGAAACACCACAAGATCATAAACGTCAGTGCCATGTAGAACAGCCCCGCCGTCAGGAAAGACTCAAATGGTGCATAGTAGCGCGAGTTAACTAGACGCGCAGCACCAGTTAAATCCATGATGGTAACGATGCCCGCGACTGCACTTCCGTGCAGCATAAATATGACCTCGTTGGAATAAGCGGGTAATGCTCGACGCAATGCACTCGGCAAGATAATACGTCTGTATGTCATAAACTTACTCATGCCATAGGCTTTCGCAGCTTCCACCTCACCTTTCGGCAAACCATTAATCGCACCACGAATAATTTCTGCGGTGTAAGCCGATGTATTCAGAATAAAAGCGACCAAAGCACAGAACCAAGCGTTCTCCCACAAGGTATCTTTCACAGGGAAAAACTGATCCATGCCGTAGTAAATCAAATACAGCTGAACCAATAGCGGCGTTCCACGGAAAAAGTAAATGAATCCCCAAGAAGGTAAGCTTAGAGCGTAATTGGTACTATTGCGTGCCACGGCTAATGGGATAGAGACACACAAGCCAATAACCAACGCTAATCCCACTAACCAAACTGTTGTCCAAAGTCCCTGAAGATAAGTTGGAAAGCTTTCAATAATCAAAGAAAAGTCCATAACTTACCTCGCATGAATACTGAACTTACGCTCAACAAGCTTGAGTAGCCCGGTCGAAACGCTGGTAAAAAATAGAAAGATGAGCGCGACAGCCATGTAAAAGGTGAACGGCATTTTGGTCGTACCTGCTGCCAATGAGCTCATTCTCACCATGTCATCCAGACCAATAATGGAAACTAACGCTGTGGTCTTAAGTAACACTAACCAGTTATTACCAAATCCAGGTAATGCATGACGAATCATCTGAGGAAGTAAGATTCTTCTAAACGATAAAGCAGAGCTCATCCCATAAGCTTTCGCCGCTTCTAATTCACCCTTGTCCACCGCCATGATCGCTCCACGAAAAGTCTCCGCCATGTAGGCGCCAAAGATAAAACCAATCGTGAGTACACCAGCAATAAATGGGCTGACATCAATATAATCAGGTAAGTAAGACGTCCATTCATGGTTTGGATCACTCGAGGCAAACCACTCGTTGAGCGTTTCGTTGATGGAGTAAAGGCTGTTATTTAAAAGTATTTGTCCACCAAAGAAAATTAGCATCATCAGAACCAAATCTGGAATGCCGCGAATGACGGTGGTGTAAAGAGTGGCAATCGCCCTTGCCCATTTGTAAGGCGCTAACTTAGCTAATGCGCCAAGCATGCCTAAGACCATGGCGAGAATGAGTGAAAGCACTGCAACTTCTATTGTTACTAAAGCTCCTTTCAAAATCGAAGCTTCGTATCCTTGTAAATCTAGCATAGGTGAGTTCCTAATCCCTAAACTCAAAAAATCGACCGTTGACTACTTCTAGGAACAAGCCAACGGTCGCTTAATTACGGTTTATTCACCGTACACATCGTAGTTAAAGTATTTACCAGCAATTTCTTGGTAAACACCTTTCTCACGTAGTGAAATAATTGCTGCGTCGAGTTTCTTCGTTAGATCTTTGTCTTGTTTACGAACAGCGATACCCATACCTTCGCCAAACCATTTTGGATCGGTTAACGATGGTCCAACAAACTCATAAGCTTCGCCACCTGCTTTGTTGATCACACCCTCTTCTAGAGCAGAAGCATCACCTAAAACGGCAGCAATTCGACCATTTTCTAGATCAAGATACGCTTCATCAAAAGAGCCATAACGCACAATTTCAACATCATCGCCGTAGTTGTCAGTTAAGTACTTGTCATGTGTCGTCGCACGTTGCACGCCAATTTTGACATCTTTAAGATTATCAAAATCTAGACCCGCACCTTTCTTAGCGATAAATTTATTTGGAATTTGTGCGTACTTGCCAGTGAAATCGACTTTTTTCTTGCGCTCTTCAGTGATAGACATTGCTGCGATGATGGCATCGTACTTACGTGCAAGCAGAGAAGGAATAATACCATCCCAATCTTGAGCGACGATTTTGCACTTCACTTGCATCTCTTCACAGAGTGCATTTGCCATGTCTACGTCAAAGCCTTTTATTGAGCCATCAGTTTCTGTCCAGCTAAACGGAGGGTAAGCACCTTCGATACCAAAGCGAACTGTTTTCCATTCTTTCGCTTGGGCAACACCTGATACTGCCGTTGCAGCAATCGTTGCTGCTAATAACCACTTTTTCATTTCCATACTCCTGTGATTGCTATTTTATTTCGTTTTGTTTGTTGTGTTGGCTTAGGAGGCAATAGTCTGCCGCCTAACAAATATTAGTAAATGGATGAGATAAACTGCTGTAATCGTTCTGAATCCGGGTTTGTAAATAGCTTAGCTGGATTTCCCTGTTCTTCCACTAAGCCTTGATGTAAAAACATCACATGGTTTGATACGTCACGCGCAAACGCCATTTCGTGCGTGACCACCAGCATAGTTCGCCCTTCATCTGCCAAATCTCTCATTACCCCCAGAACTTCTCCTACAAGTTCTGGGTCAAGCGCAGAAGTTGGCTCGTCAAACAACATCACCTCTGGGTCAACTGCTAGCGCACGGGCAATAGCTGCACGTTGCTGCTGGCCGCCAGATAAGTGCCCAGGGTAATAATCTTTACGCTCATACAAGCCTACTTTCTTAAGCAAAACTTCTGCATTTTCAATCGCTTGAGCTTTTGGCACGCCTAAGACATGAACAGGCGCCTCAATCACGTTTTCTAGTACGGTTAGGTGAGACCAGAGGTTGAAACCTTGGAAAACCATTGCCAGGCGTGAACGAATACGTTGGACTTGCTTTTCATTAGCAGGAACAGATTCACCTGCTCTGTTGTTCTTCATTTGGATTAATTCACCATTTACCCAAATTTCGCCCGCGGTGGGCGTTTCTAGCAAGTTGATACATCTGAGAAAGGTACTCTTACCTGAGCCGGAAGAGCCAATGATGGAGATAACATCTCCTTTGTGCGCGGCAAGTGAAATGCCTTTTAAAACTTCATTTTGTCCAAATGTTTTGTGCAGGTCTTTTATATCTAGCGCTGGTACATCATTCATGCGCCCTACTCCCTGTGTTTTTGTCACTGCAATTAAGGGACTCCGCCCTCTCTAATTCGGAACAAATTAGCACCGCCCTCTGAAACTTGCAACAAATTATTAACCTAAATAATTCGAATAGAAAGATACGATAGACAAATTAATATGCAATATATAGCAACATATTCTTCAAAAGTTGAATATTAAATATAAAAAAGCCCCTTTCAAAGGGGCTTAATAAATTTACAAAAGTGTTAAGACGCTACTTAACCAATACCATAAAATCAGATTTCTGAGCATTCGTATTGACCTTCTCAGAATCAACTTCACTGATCACAAGACCATCGTGATCCACTTTAAGATCGGTCACATCACCATGAGAGAAAAGAGAAACAAAGTCATAGCTATTTAGGTTTGCTTCAGCAGACTCCACGACAATAGATTGTGAGTAATCACTGGTAGAAGAAACTTTCAAATCTTGCTTCACACTGTCATCGAATGTGTAGTAGTACAATTCCGGAACAACGACATCACTCTCTAAAGTTGTAAATATCTTGTGTGTTACTCGGTGTAGTGTTCCAGAGTTAGACTCTGCACGATATGCGAGGCGGCTAAAGCCTTTATCTTGGTCAGTGAAAGCAAAACCAGTATCAATAGTTGAGCCTCTCACCACATGCGACGCAGGCAGAGCATTTAGGTTGTAGTAAGCACTTGGATCAATTGAGATATCCCAATTTGCGTCCTGATACATCTTTTGGTTCAGCACTACCGTCCAACCATTGATAGGTTTTTCAGCTGCAACACTGTAAGTCCAAGTTTCCGTTTTTGGCTCAAGCGGGTGGTAGAACTTCGTCGTTGACATAGGTAGCTCTGCAACTTCGTAGTTGTAATCACCAACAAGTACACTGATGTCTAAAGTGTCATATTTAAAAAGTGTTGGGTTCAAGATTGGAGAAGAACCATTCATGCCAACCAACGGCAATGGTGATTCACTCGACCAATCGCGAATACCATACTGGTGCAGTTCTGTTTTCGCTGCGTCTGCATATTGTAGCACGACTGTCGACTCCATCTTCGAACCAATTGCTCTTACATCCAAAGAATCAATAGAATAGGTAGGCTTAGACTCTTTCGCAATTTTAGATATGAAGTTGTACTCTAAGCCACCAGCCTCCGTTGCTTCATATTTAAGGTCAGTTCGGGTAGCTTTACGGAAGTTGCCATTTTTATTGCAAGCAGACACCGCCTCTCGATTCATTGAGAACGTTGAGTTTCTAAGGTTATTGTCCTTTAAAAAATCTCGACCGAAGCTGTTTGCCGTAAATACTGTTCCAGAAGCATCAAGCAACTGATAAGTAAAATAGCCGTCCTCAGGAATGTCTTCTAGAACAAATTTCAAAGTAGTGCCTGATGGGTAGATAAAGTCGCCTTGACGGACACCATTCTTGTCTGAATAGAAACCGACGACCTTACCTCCTGTTAGCTGTGCACTTACGGCTGGTTGATAGGTCAATACCTGCTCGATGCCGTTGCCATCTACTCTTCGGTCGTAAATAGTACAGCTGTCTTTTTGTGCATTTGTTTCACTAATGACATTTGGAGCTGCAAAAGTAAAAGTGAATGTAGTTCTTGGTGTGGAACTACCGCCACCGCCGCCACCGCCGCCGCAACCGACCATTAACCCTGAGATGATTGCCACTAGTGGCAGTACTTTAAGCTGTTTCATGTCTTTTTCCTAAACTGAGCGGCAATGATTAGCCAAAAAATTGTCTTTGCTCTGTCCAAAGCAAGAATAAAGCCAGCTTTATATAATCATCGTGAATATTGACATTTAATCTGCATCTCGTGCAAAAGGACAAAAAGTTCTAATTTTATGCAACTTGTGTAATGAAATTACACAAGATCTCCGCATCTCATTCGCATGCCAGAAACTTTCTGTAGTTTTATTTCACAACCATTCTTAAAGTGATCTAAATCAATCACCCTAAATGGCTATCTTGCTAGACTCCTGCCAAAAGATGAGGCTTTTTTTGTGCCTCAACACAATAAGTTATTAGCTATGCTTAGGCACAGTGTCGACGTGTAACAAATCTAACAATAGCTAGCATAAGCGTGCCGCAGGATGCGGATTAACACAATTGAATGAAGAATTCATAACTTTTAAATATATGAGGAATCTATGTCAGACGCAGTTAACAAAACGCACTCTGATTCAGATATCGAGACCAAGAGCTACCGTGAGCTTCATCGTCCAGCATCTGAGTTCGCAAGCCGTTCAGACTACCTAGACCACGAACTACAAATTATGAAGCCACGTCGTTTTGGCTTGAACTTGCCAGGTCGTGACTTCCGCTTTGAGCTTGAAGACCTTGTTCCAGCACTTGCTGGTACTATCGGTATTATCGCAATGTACTCTGCGGTAATGATGTCTTGGGCTGAAGGTCTTACTGCAGCATGGGACCACGTAAACTTAGGCAAGGACTTTGCTATCGAAGTTGCGCGTGTAGAAATGCTCATCCCTGCACTTCTTTTCTGTGTACTTGCCTCTGGTTTTATTAACCCTAAAGCCAACCTAGCAGGCAACCACGGCCCAATGATCCCTCTTATTGGTACCATCGCTCTTGCTGGTGCTCACCCTCTTGCATTAGCAATTCTCATTGGTGTGTTTGGTTTGATTTTGAGCCTCTTAAAAGGTGGGTCAAAACTGGTTAACCTCACCTCTGAAGGTACGGCTGGTGGCCTTCTTATTTTCTTAGGTTTAACCGGAACCATGAGCCAAATTAACTCTATTCAAGCTTGGGCTGTTGGTTTGCAATCCGATACGGTTGCCGCTGGTAGCATGGGTTACATCGGTCTAATTGTTCTTGCGGTTACCATTGGCTTATACGCGTTCCTTGCTAAAGTGAACAAACGCTGGCTAGCGATCCCTGTTTGTGCCTTCACTGGGCTTGCAATCGCACTTGCTCTTGGCGCAGGCTTCGATATTAAATTCGTAACCGAGACAGGCCTTCCAAACCTAAATCCAATCTACTGGTGGGGTTCAACAGAAGAAGGTTGGATGCTTGGTCTTCCTAATATGGAACACTTCATCGCTTCTCTACCATTCGCCATTCTTGCGGTAGCAATGTGGTCACCTGACTTCTTGGGTCACCGTATCTTCCAAGAGATGAACTACCCACGTAAGAGTGAGAAAGTGCTGATGGACGTTGATGACACAATGACAATGTGTTCCGTTCGCCAAATGGTCGGTACTGCAGTGGGTGGTGGTAACATCACATCATCTTGGGGGACTTACATGATCCCTGCTGCAATCGCGAAACGCCCTATTCCTGCTGGCGCCATCTTACTAGGCTCTCTATGTATTATTGTTGCAATCCTTGGTTTTCCTATGGACGTTGCAGTATGGCCTCCAGTTATGCGCGTTGCTCTTCTCGTTGGTGTATCTCTACCACTGCTTGAAGCTGGCATGCAGATGGTGAAGGACTCGAAAGACTCACAAGCAGCAGGCATTTGTATCTTTGGTTCTGCCGTTGTTAACCCAGTTCTAGCTTGGGCACTAACTATGCTTTTAGATAACAACGGTTTAATTGGAGATAAAGAGCGCGCGTCTCGCCTATCATTTGTAGACAAGATTGTGATCCCAGTAAGCGTACTTGTTATCTGTTTAGTTGCTATGCTTGCAGTTGGTATGCTTGAAGGCCAGTATGGCATCCAAGCTTGGCTATAAGCTAGCAGTCCAGAAATTTGTGGGTAGCGCTCGTCGCTACCCCATTTTTATCGAGATTTTTGAGGATTTATTGATTTAGTTTAAGGTTTGCAAAAAAATTTTAGTTTAACCTCTAACTGTTGCTTAAAAAGAGAAACGTTAAAACTAGTGACAATATTTATAGTTTTGTAAATCGAATACGTAAATTTAAGACTATAAATATTGTTATTCATAAGAGTGTACTGTTCCCCTCTTTTATCTGGGGATAGCTGGCTCAACGGCGAAGCAGTACGTATTTTTTTCTACTAAAAAGGTAGGTATGTCATGGCAGAGCAATTTGCTAAAGCTTGGGAAGGTTTTGCTGCAGGCGACTGGCAAAACGAAGTAAACGTTCGTGATTTCATTCAGAAGAACTACACTCCGTACGAAGGCGACGAATCTTTCCTAGTTTCTGAAGGTACTGAAGCGACTAACAAGCTTTGGGCTAAGGTAATGGAAGGCATCAAACAAGAGAACGCGACTCACGCTCCTGTTGATTTTGATACTTCAGTTATCTCTACCATCACTGCTCACGATGCAGGCTACATCGAAAAAGACCTAGAAACTATCGTAGGTCTTCAAACTGACGCTCCTCTAAAACGTGCGATCATCCCTAACGGTGGTATCCGCATGGTTGAAGGTTCATGCAAAGCCTACGACCGCGAGCTAGACCCACAAGTTAAAAAAATCTACACAGAATACCGTAAAACTCACAACCAAGGCGTTTTCGATATCTACACTCCTCAAATCATGGCGTGTCGTAAATCTGGCGTACTGACTGGTCTTCCAGATGCATACGGTCGTGGTCGTATCATCGGTGACTACCGTCGTGTTGCTCTATACGGTATTGACTTCCTAATGAAGGATAAATTCGCGCAGTTCTCTTCTCTACAAGAGCGTTTTGAGAACGGCGAAGACCTACAAATGACAATGCAGCTTCGTGAAGAGATCGCAGAGCAACACCGTGCTCTAGGTCAAATCAAAGAAATGGCTGCAAAATACGGTTGTGATATTTCTCGTCCTGCTGAAACTGCGCAAGAAGCTATTCAGTGGACTTACTTCGGTTACCTAGCTGCTGTTAAATCTCAAAACGGTGCGGCTATGTCTCTAGGTCGTACTTCTACGTTCCTAGACATCTTCATCGAACGTGATATCGCGGCTGGTAAGCTAACTGAAGAACAAGCTCAGGAAATGATCGACCACTTCGTAATGAAACTACGTATGGTTCGTTTCCTACGTACTCCTGAGTACGATGATCTATTCTCTGGCGACCCTATCTGGGCAACTGAGTCTATGGGTGGTATGGGTCTTGACGGTCGTACGCTAGTTACTCGTACAAACTTCCGTTTCCTAAACTCACTATACACTATGGGTCCTTCTCCAGAGCCAAACATCACTGTTCTTTGGTCTGAGCAACTACCTGAAGGCTTCAAGAAGTTCTGTGCGAAAGTATCTATCGATACTTCTTCTATTCAGTACGAAAATGACGACCTAATGCGTCCAGACATGAACTCTGACGACTACGCGATCGCATGTTGTGTATCTCCAATGGTTGTTGGTAAGCAAATGCAGTTCTTCGGTGCTCGTGCGAACCTTGCGAAAACAATGCTTTACACCATCAACGGTGGTGTGGATGAGAAGCTAAAAATCCAAGTTGGCCCGCAAATGCCTAAGATCGAAGGCGATGTTCTTAACTACGATGAACTGTGGGAGAAAATGGACCACTTCATGGATTGGCTAGCGAAACAATATGTGACTGCACTAAACGCTATCCACTTCATGCACGATAAGTACAGCTACGAAGCGGCACTAATGGCTCTACACGACCGTGACGTTAAACGTACTATGGCTTGTGGTATTGCTGGTCTATCTGTTGCGGCTGACTCACTATCTGCAATTAAATACGCAAAAGTGAAGCCAATTCGTGACGAAGACGGTCTAGCAATCGACTTCGAAATCGAAGGCGATTACCCTAAATTCGGTAACAACGACCCACGCGTTGATGACATTGCATGTGAACTTGTTTCTGTATTTATGGGCAAAATCCGTAAGCTTAAGACTTACCGTGATGCAATCCCTACTCAGTCAATTCTTACTATCACTTCAAACGTGGTTTACGGTAAGAAAACTGGTAACACGCCTGACGGTCGTCGTGCTGGTGCTCCATTTGCTCCAGGTGCAAACCCAATGCACGGTCGTGACGAGAAAGGTGCTGTAGCATCACTAACTTCAGTTGCTAAACTGCCGTTTGCTGACGCACAAGATGGTATCTCTTACACATTCTCTATCGTACCTAACGCGCTAGGTAAAGATGAGGGTTCACAACGCGCTAACCTTGCTGGTCTTATGGATGGTTACTTCCACCACGAAGCGGGTATCGAAGGTGGCCAACACCTAAACGTGAACGTTCTTAACCGTGAAACTCTAGAAGACGCAGTTAAGCACCCAGAGAAATACCCTCAGCTAACAATCCGTGTATCTGGTTATGCTGTTCGCTTCAACTCTCTAACTGCAGAGCAACAAGCTGACGTAATCGCGCGTACATTCACTGAGTCTCTATAAGACTATAGCGAAATAACGTTCTAGTAATACAACAAAGGCTGATGCTAAGTAGCATCAGCCTTTTTTTATTTCTTGAATGAAAGTTGTGATATCGCGAAAGACTTTTGCCCGCATTCTTACGTATGATGCGAAAAAAGTTAGCAAATAAAGTCTATGAGATTTAGTAAATTAATTATTCTTACCCTTCTTTCTCCAGTTGCAATAGCATCCACTAAGTCTACGGTTTCTTTTACCATCGACAACGATGGTATTTTTGGCGTCGATCAAGACTATACGAATGGTGTTTTCCTTTCTTACGCGACAGACCAACTGACACAAGAAAGCCAATGGAAATGGCTGAGTCTAGCTAACTCAGAGCACGCCAATATCGATAAAATAGAGTTGGTTCTTGGCCACAAAATGTGGACTCCAAGCGACATTGAAGCCGATTATCCACTAATCAATGATCGCCCATATGCCGGTTACCTACACACCGAAATCAACTACCTTTCCCTAACGAGTGACAAAGCTGTACGGTACAATTTCACCATAGGAGCTACGGGTGAAAGTTCGCTATCAGAAAAGGCGCAAGAAATCGTTCACGGCATAACAGGATCGACGGACCCTCAAGGTTGGGATTACCAGATTGAAGATAAAGTTGCGTTCAGCCTTGGTTACCGCGTATTTAACAAATTGATGCGCAGCGAAGAACAAAAAACACAATGGGAGATTACCAACATTAACGACATCAATGCGGGTAACTTCCGTAGTGATGTCTCTCAAGGCGTCATGTTTCGTTGGGGTACAAACCTAGCGAATAGCATCGGAGCCGCCAATATCAGCGTCGAAAGCCCTTTCTCAGCAAGTATGATCGCTCAGAACACGTCGAGTTGGTTCTTGTTCACCGGGTTTGAAGGTCGTTACCGCTTTAATGACATGACTATCGAAGGAGATCGTCCTGGCATTCCTGAACCGTCAGCGCCATACGACGTCACACTGCAAAATTGGCAAGCAAGTGCCGTCGCGGGGGTATCTTGGTACAACCAAAATTACGGTGCAAGCATCACCTTTACAATTAAAACACCGGATTATGAAGAAGCCCAAACCGATGTTTATGGGACAGGCTCGTTCTCCGTGTTCGCCTTTTTCTAAAAACTGGATTATCCCAGCATCGAAGTCAATCTAGATACACGGCAAGTTCTCGGGGTAGGTATTAACCACCTCGTGTTCAAGCGTTTATGCAGATTGGCTCCATCTATTTTCTTTCTTCAAATAACCTTGCCTTTAGTACCGACAAAGCTGTTTTAACCCTGCTTTTTGTAATAAAATAACAGCTAGAATTTACTAGTAATGAGAGCAAAAGATGTCAACAGCTGGTCGTATTCACTCATTTGAGTCATGTGGTACCGTAGACGGACCTGGTATTCGATTTATCGTCTTCTTGCAAGGTTGTTTAATGCGCTGTAAGTATTGCCATAACCGCGATACTTGGGACACGCATGATGGCAAAGAAGTCACGGTTGAAGAAATCATTTCCGAAGCGAAAAGTTACCGCCACTTCATGAATGCATCAGGTGGTGGCGTTACTTGTTCTGGCGGCGAAGCGATGCTTCAACCGGAATTCGTACGTGATTTTTTCCGCGCAGCTAAAGCCGAAGGCATTCATACATGTCTAGATACTAACGGTTATGTTCGTAAGCACACTGATGTTATCGATGAAGTACTGGATGCAACAGACTTAGTCATGCTTGACATCAAACACATGAAAGACGAAGTGCACCAAGATCTCATCGGTGTATCCAACCGACGCACATTGGACTTTGCTCGTTACTTGCAAAAAATCGGAAAGAAAACATGGATTCGCTATGTCGTCGTGCCTGGTTACACAGATGACCCAGAAGCAGCACACATGCTTGGTGAATTTATTAAAGACATGGATAACATCGAAAAGGTCGAGTTACTTCCTTACCACAAATTAGGGGCTCATAAGTGGGAAGCGTTAGGCTTAGAATACCCACTCGAGGGCGTAAACCCGCCACCGAAAGAAACCATGGATGAAATTCAATCCATTCTTGCTCAATACAACGATAACGTAAAATACTAAGTGAACCGCAAGACTAACCTCTTTAAAATACCAGCTTATTGCTGGTATTTTTTTGATTATATCTAAGCCTTATCAGTGAGTTTCTCTGCGGTCATTTAGGTAGAAAAAGAACGATAGAAATGATTGCGTCATGTTCGCATAGGAAGGAAGTAACATGGATTTGTTTAACTTAGGCTCTCTTGTTGTCTCAATTTGGATAGTAGTAGTCTACTGCCTACCAGATTGGAAAAAAGTCGTTTGGCCCAAACTGGAAAAAGAAAAAGGATTTCAGCACCTCGTTTTTGCAACGCTCTTCTTTTTCAGTATTTTATGGACAGCTCAAGCAGGTGTAAAAGAAGGATTACAGATTCATTTTCTTGCACTAACAACGCTGACGATGATGTATGGTTGGCGTATGGCATTTCTAATCACTATCCCTGCAATGCTGGTCAACCACCTACTACATGATGTGTCATTGTTACTCTTACCCACATCGTTAGTTCTATCTGCCCTAATTCCGATTTTCATTAGTTACTTAGTGTTTCTTCTGAGTTACCACTACTTGCCAAGAAACATTTTTGTTTTCATCTTCGTTGCTGGATTTTTCAATGGCGCGATAACAGGAAGTCTGCACCTCATCATTAACTCTTTTTATCACCTATCAGTTGGTCACTACGATTGGGAAACCATTCAACATAACTACTTTGTTTTTGTGCCGTTGCTCGCCTTTCCAGAAGGTCTATTAAATGGTATGGCACTGGCGGTTTTAACCGTATTCAAGCCAGAGTGGCTGAGAGTATTTTCAGACCGAGACTACATATACAATCATTACCATAAATAAGTGTTTTCAAACTGGTCAAAAGTGGCAGTTCTTGCCATTTTTTAGTATTAAATATGTGTTGAGATCATGTTTCACTCATGTCTTAAGCGTTAACCTAAGCACATTAAAAATGTATTAGATATCTAGTGAGGTCACCATGGAAATGTCAAACGCTCAACGTTTGATTCTATCAAACCAATACAACCTTATGTCTCAACTTGATCCAAGTAATGCGGCCAAATACAAACGCTTACAAACGATCGTTGAACGTGGTTATGAACTACAAATGCGAGAGTTGAACAAAGATTTCGGCTGCCTCTCAGAAGCAGAATGTCGTGAGATCATCGACGTTATGGAGATGTATCATGCGATGCAAGAATCTTACAACATGCTAGACGATGAAGATCGCAGCAACGTAGATCAGCGCCGCTTGAAGTTCTTGGGATTTGATATCGCTTCAGAAGCACAACAAGTACATTACGTACGTTTTCTCATCGATTCTGAAGGTTTGTACCCTCAGTTTGACAAGGCAGATCATCACTTTAACAGCCAAATGCCGATGCTAGATAAATACCGCCGTATGCTGCAAACTTGGCGTAACTGCCCTCGTCAGTATCATTTATGTGAAAACGAACTAGCGCAAATCTTCAGCGCATAAAATGGTCGTCTAAGAATGAGGAGAGCGCCCGCTCTCCTTGTTATTTACCCTGTCACAAACTTATCTAAGACTTTGCTCTCTTCCTACCTCTTTCACTTGCCTTGCTCAATGTAGAACAACGAATCACTGAGACTCTTCCGTCTTTGCCAAATATTTGATTTCTATTGCACCTATTCACGACATAAATTCGTCCTTAATAAAAGAGTGATTCAAATGTCACTTTTACAATAAATTCATAATTGTTAAGCAAAATTGCAAATCCCCGACTAGGCTTAAGTAGAGAAAGGCTGTGATTGAAAAATTCATATCCACCGCTCACCGTTGTAACGAAAAAACCGTCCATAAAGCAAAGTCTTTGGTGTCGCCAATCTTACATTCTGTACGAACCAAATGTGATAACAGGACGTATATTCAAACAACAACGAGCATAACTGTTGGTGGAAAGCCTGAATCAACGTTCGTCGGTAGACTGACTATTAAAGGGGGAAGCGACATGAGTATTTTCGACCACTATCAATCAAGATATGAAGCTGCAAAAGATGAAGAGATGTCGTTACAGGAGTTTTTAGCCCTGTGTAAAGATGACAAAAGCGCTTATGCTAATGCAGCAGAACGCCTACTGATGGCGATTGGTGAACCAGAGATAATCGATACGGCAAAAGATCCTAGACTAAGCCGAATCTTCTCGAATCGTGTTATCTCTCGTTATGAAACCTTTAAAGACTTTTATGGCATGGAAGATGCCATAGAACAAATTGTGTCTTACCTAAAACATGCGGCGCAAGGCCTAGAAGAGCGTAAGCAGATTCTTTACCTACTCGGCCCTGTAGGTGGCGGTAAGTCTTCGCTTGCAGAAAAGCTTAAGGCTCTGATGGAACAGATGCCTATTTATGTTCTTACTGCTAACGGCGAACGCAGCCCAGTGAATGACCATCCATTCTGCCTATTCAAAGCCACAGAAGATGGCGATATTTTGAAAAAAGAGTATGGCATCGAGCACCGTTATCTTCGCTCGATCATGTCTCCTTGGGCCGCTAAACGTCTTCACGAGTTTGGTGGTGATATCACCAAATTTAAAGTAGTGAAAGTACGCCCTTCTATCCTTGACCAAATCGGTATTGCCAAAACTGAACCAGGCGATGAAAACAACCAAGATATCTCATCATTGGTTGGTAAAGTCGATATTCGTAAGCTTGAACACTATTCGCAAGACGATCCAGACGCTTACAGCTACTCCGGTGCGCTGTGTAAAGCAAACCAAGGTTTAATGGAATTCGTTGAGATGTTCAAAGCACCAATCAAAGTGCTTCACCCGCTGTTAACAGCAACGCAAGAAGGCAACTTCAACGGTACAGAAGGCCTTTCTGCGATTCCATTCGACGGTATGATTCTGGCTCACTCAAACGAATCTGAGTGGCAGACCTTCCGTAACAACAAGAACAATGAAGCGTTCTTGGACCGTGTTTATATTGTGAAAGTACCTTACTGTCTACGTGTTTCAGAAGAAGTCAAAATCTACCAAAAACTTCTTGAAAACAGTGAGTTGTCTCAAGCCCCTTGTTCACCAAGCACGCTCGAGACTCTGGCACAATTCAGTATTCTTTCTCGACTTAAAGAGCCTGAAAACTCGTCCATCTTCTCTAAGATGCGCGTATACGACGGTGAAACGCTGAAAGATACGGATCCAAAGGCAAAAAGCTATCAAGAGTATCGTGATTATGCTGGTGTCGATGAAGGCATGAACGGTCTCTCAACACGTTTTGCCTTTAAGATTTTGTCACGCGTATTTAACTTCGACCAAACCGAAGTGGCAGCCAACCCTGTACATCTATTCTATGTGATTGAACAACAGGTTGAGCGCGAACAGTTCCCTGCTGAAACAGCAGAGAAATATCTCGAGTTCTTGAAAGGCTACCTAGTACCTCGATACGTTGAATTTATCGGTAAAGAGATTCAGACCGCTTATCTTGAGTCTTACTCTGAATACGGCCAAAACATCTTCGACCGATATGTCACCTATGCAGACTTCTGGATTCAAGACCAAGAGTACCGAGATCCAGAAACTGGTCAGCTATTTGATCGCTCTTCACTGAATGCTGAGCTAGAGAAGATCGAAAAAACAGCTGGTATTTCTAACCCGAAAGATTTCCGAAACGAAATCGTTAACTTTGTGCTTCGTGCGAAAGCGAATAACAATGGTCAAAACCCGGTTTGGACCAGCTACGAAAAACTGCGCACAGTAATCGAGAAGAAAATGTTCTCCAATACCGAAGAGCTACTTCCGGTTATCTCATTTAATGCGAAAACCTCTTCTGAAGATCAGAAGAAGCACGACGACTTTGTCGCTCGCATGATGGAAAAAGGCTATACCGAGAAACAGGTTCGCCTACTTTCTGAGTGGTACCTACGAGTACGTAAGTCATCCTAACCCAGTATTGAGTTAGGTCGCTTGTGAAACATGAAGAGGGCTATTTCATGGCGCAATTTATAGACCGAAGGCTCAATGGCAAGAACAAGAGCGCTGTTAATCGACAGCGCTTCTTGAAGCGCCACAAAGAGCAAATAAAAGAGTCGGTAGCAGACGCAGTGAATCGACGCTCGATTACGAATACGGAAACGGGCGAAGACGTCTCTATCCCTCACAAAGACATCAACGAGCCTATATTTCATCAAGGCAAAGGTGGTGTTCGCGAACGAGTTCATCCCGGTAACGACCAATTCATTACTGGTGATAAAATTGAGCGTCCCAAAGGTGGCGGTCAGGGTAGCGGCTCAGGAGAAGGGAACGCCAGTCCAGATGGAGAAGGCCAAGACGAATTTGTATTCCAAATATCAAAAGATGAGTACCTCGATATTTTGTTCGAAGATCTCGAGCTGCCTAATCTAGAAAAAAACCAAATTGCCAAAATCACTGAATGGAAAACACACCGTGCAGGCTTTCAAACTGCCGGTATCCCTTCCAATATCGCCGTAGTACGTTCTCTGCAACAATCTCTTGCGCGCCGTACTGCAATGACTGCTGGTAAGAAACGACTTCTTAAAGAGTTAGAAGACGAACTTGCTCGCATCAAAAATATTGAACCTGCTCAGCAGTTTGAAGAGAACCGCTTGAAGGCTGAAATTGAAGAACTGCGCAAGAAAATCGAAAGCGTGCCTTTCATCGATACCTTCGACTTACGCTTCAAGAACTATGAGAAACGCCCGGTACCATCGAGCCAAGCGGTCATGTTCTGTCTAATGGACGTATCCGGTTCGATGGATCAGGCAACGAAAGACATCGCAAAACGCTTCTATGTTCTTTTGTACTTGTTCTTAACTCGTACCTACGAGAATGTCGAAGTCGTCTTTATCCGCCACCATACCCAAGCGAAGGAAGTGGACGAGCACGAATTTTTCTACTCACAAGAAACCGGGGGTACCATTGTATCTAGCGCGCTCAAGTTAATGGATGAAATAGTAAAAGAGCGATACCCGATTGGTCAGTGGAACATATATGCAGCTCAAGCATCCGACGGTGACAACTGGGCAGATGATTCGCCAAGATGCCGGGATCTGTTAGTGAACAAATTACTTCCAAACTGTCAGTACTACTCTTACATAGAGATCACGCGGCGCTCGCACCAAACTCTATGGCATGAGTACGAAAAACTCACTGAAGAGTTTCCTAATTTCGCAATGAAAAACATTCGCTCTGTGGAGGATATTTTCCCAGTCTTTCGTGAACTATTCCAAAAAGAAACGGCGTAAGGAGGCTAGCGATGAATACCGCAACGAGAAACCTCTCAGGAGAGGCGCCTAAGAAGCGTAACAGTAAAGTGTTGCCAGATGGACCAGATTGGACATTTGAGCTGTTAGAGCGATACCACAAAGAAATTAAGCGTGTCGCGGAGCATTATCGCCTAGACACTTACCCTAACCAAATAGAAGTGATTACTTCAGAGCAGATGATGGATGCCTATTCAAGTATCGGCATGCCAATCAATTACAACCACTGGTCATTTGGTAAAAAATTCATTCAAACAGAGCAGAACTATAAACATGGTCAAATGGGGTTAGCCTACGAGATTGTGATTAACTCAGACCCTTGTATTGCTTATTTGATGGAAGAAAATACGGTAACAATGCAAGCACTCGTGATAGCGCACGCGTGTTACGGCCATAACTCTTTTTTCAAAGGTAATTACCTATTCCAAACGTGGACTGACGCCAGCTCTATTATCGACTATCTGCTGTTCGCGAAAAAGTATTTAGCCGAGTGTGAAGAACGGTATGGCGTAAAAGAAGTGGAAAAGCTGCTCGACTCTTGTCATGCGTTAATGAACTTTGGTGTAGACCGCTACAAGCGTCCAGAGAAAATCTCAATTACAGAGGAAAAAGCAAGACAAGAAGAACGCGAAGCATACCTACAATCTCAAGTTAATGAGCTTTGGCGCACCGTACCGACAGCCAAGACGAAAGAGGAAGACATTAAAGAGCGATTCCCAAGCGAGCCTCAGGAAAACTTGCTCTACTTCTTCGAAAAACATGCGCCGTTGCTAGAGCCGTGGCAACGTGAAGTTGTTCGGATCGTCCGTAAGATCAGTCAGTATTTTTATCCGCAAAAACAAACGCAAGTCATGAATGAGGGCTGGGCAACGTTCTGGCACTACACCATACTCAACCATCTTTATGATGAGGGCTTGGTGTCTGAAAAATTCATTCTAGAGTTCTTACATAGCCACACCAGTGTCGTGGCTCAGCCGCCTTATAACAGTCCTTACTTTAATGGCATTAACCCCTACGCGTTAGGCTTTGCCATGTTCCGAGATATTAAGCGTATCTGTGAAGAACCAACTGATGAGGACAAAGAGTGGTTTCCAGACCTAGCAGGAACCGACTGGTTAGATGCAGTGCATTTCGCGATGCATAATTTCAAAGATGAAAGCTTTATTAGCCAATACCTTTCTCCGAAATTAATGCGTGATTTCAAGTTGTTTGCGATCAACGATGATGATCATAAGAACTTTATTGAAGTCGCTGCGATACACGATGAGATGGGTTATAAACGCATTAGAGAAACCCTAGCCGCTCAGTATAACTTATCTAATCTTGAGCCAAACATTCAGGTGTTTAATGTCGATGTCCGTGGTGATCGATCGCTTACGTTGCAGTACGTTCCTCACAACCGCATCCCACTTGATGATAGTTACGAAGAAGTTCTAAAGCACGTGTATCGATTATGGGGCTTTGATGTCATTCTCCAAGAAGTGAAAGACACCGGTCACCGAGAGGTCTTAGCGACCTGCCCTAAACGGAACCAATACGACACTAACATTTAACTAATACCTCGATACAAGTAAAGTAAATTACCACCTTCTAAAGAAGGTGGCTTTGTGTGAGCCCCCTAAAAGGGGGCCTTTGTTTAGTCCAGCGC